>NZ_JBHWIJ010000132.1:0-21985 GCF_042732255.1 Kitasatospora sp. NPDC059803
GCCCCGGTCGCGTGACCGTCGGGGGTGGGGGTCAGCTCGGGAAGGGCCAGGTCGGGCACCACGGCCAGGTGACCTGGCCCGGGTAGGGCGGGCCCCACGGCGGGCACTTGGGCAGGGTCGGCGTCGACTGGGCGCTGGTCCACAGGATCTTGCCGTTCAGCTGGACGGCGATCGCGCCCTCGTTGTAGACGGCCAGCTCGGCGCCGGGGTTGCCGCCGGTGTTGCTGGCCCACAGCGCGGTGTTGGCGGCGGAGTACACGACGAGGTTGCCGTCGCCCTGCATGACCAGGATGTTGCCGTCGGGGATGGCGCCCTTGGCGACCCAGATCGGGGTGGTGTCGCGGTACAGGACGACGTTGCCGTCGCCCTGCATGGCCAGCATGATGTGGCCGTTCGGCGAGTACCAGGCCTGGTTGCGGTTCAGCAGGCTGTTCATCGGGATGTGGGTGGGCTCGGACAGCGCGGCGGCCACGGCGGCCGGAGCCGCGGCGGGGGCGGCGGCCTGGGCGGCGTCGGCGGTACCCGTGGTGAGGGCGCCGAACCCGATCGTTGCGAGGGCGGCCAGGGCGGCGACCCGGGAGCGGAGTCTGGACATGGGTGGGCTCGAAGTCCTTCCGGGGAAAGCGGAGTTGACGAAGTAGCGGGAGGGTTTCCTGTGGCGCCCGTCCCGCTGCGTCCGGCGCCGCACCGAACGTTAGGCCCGCGGCGCGCCGCCGATCGGCAGATCCACCGGCAGCTTCCCGCCCGCCCGCCCGCCCGCCCGCCCGCTCGCCCGCCCGCTCACCGCCTTCGACAGCGCCGGCACCGACTCGTGGTGCGGTAAGCGGGCGTTCCCAGCCCCCGCTCGGCCGCTTCGGTACGGTGCCGCCACCGCGACGCCAAAGCCTGACCCTGCCGGGGACCTCGGAGCTTCCCGGCCCGGCCCCGGACGCTCAGCAGCAGCCCCACTGCGGGGTGGGCGCGGTGGCCGGGATCGCGGAGGCCCGGGCGGCGGGTGCCGGCGGGTGGATGGTCGTTCCCGCCTTGATCGTCTCGACGACCTCGATGTCGCGGATCGCCTCCGGGTCGACCGTCAGCGGATTGGCGCTGAGGATCACCAGGTCCGCGAGCTTGCCGACCTCGATGCTGCCCTTGCGGTCCTGCTCGCCGTACTGGTGGGCGGCGTTGAGGGTGATCGCGCGGACCGCCTCCAGGGCCGACACCCGCTGCTCCGGCCCGAGGACGACCCCGTCGGTTCGGGTGCGCCGGGTCACCTGGCTGGACAGCACGGCGATCGAGTCGGGCAACGCCACCGGCGCGTCGTGGTGCGAGGTGTAGCGCAGGCCGCGGTCGAGCGCCCAGCGGGCGGGGGAGATGGTGGCCGCCCGCTCCTCGCCGAGGACGGTCCTGCGGTACCAGTCGCCCCAGTAGTAGGTGTGCATGGAGAAGAAGGACGGCACGATCCCCAGCCGGGCGAACGCCTTGACCTGGTCCTCGCGGGCGGTCTGCGCGTGGATGGCCACGGTCGGCCGCCGGCCCGGCCCGGCCGCCTCGACCGCCCGGAGGAACTGGTCGATCGCCGCGTCGCCGTTGACGTGCGCCAGCACCTGCCAGCCCCGTTCGACCGCCGTGCTGACCTGCTTGGCCACCACGGCGTCGTCCGACTCCGCCGGGTACCCGCAGTAGTCCTCGGGCTGCCCGGCCGGCGGCGTCAGGTAGGGCGCGGTGAGCCACGCCGTGCGGCCCTGCGGCGAGCCGTCCAGCACCAGCTTCACCCCGGCCGCGCGGACGCCGTCCAGGTACTCGTCGCTCACCCCGATCGGGTCGTCCAGCGCGGAGGAGATGACCTCCCCGGCCTTCACGTACGCGACCACGTCGACCGCGAACGGCACGGCGGCGGCCGTGTCCCGCAGCGCCTTGAGGTTGGCGAGGGTGGTGCCGCCCTCCTGGACGGTGGTGAAGCCGAAGCTCGCCGCCGTGGCCGCGCCGGTGATGAACAGCATCAGCAGTGCCCGTTCGGGCAGCCCCGCGAGCGCCAGGTCCGAGGCCGGGGTGAACGCCTTCTCCTCCAGGACCCCGTCGGGCTCGCCGTGCGCGGGCGGGACGGCGAGTTCGCGCCGCCGGATCACGCCGCCCTCGGGGTCGGGCGTGGCGGCCGAGTAGCGGAGCCGTTTCAGGCCGAGGCTGTTCACCGCGCCGAGGTGGAAGGACTGGTGGATGGCGAGCACCGGGCGGTCCCTGGACACCTCGTCGAGGTCCTCGCGGGTGGGGTGGCGGCCCTCGGCGAGCATCGCGTCGTCGTAGCCGAACCCGACGATCCACTCGGAGTCCGCGCCCACCGTGCTCCCGGCCCAGGCGCGCAGCTTGTCCTTCAGCGAGTCGAGCCCGGTGACGTCGCCGTCCGGTGCGGCCAGCAGGTTGGCGATGGTGGCTTGGAGGCCGATGCCGCCGAGGTGCCCGTGCGCGTCGACGAACCCGGGCAGCAGGGCGCGGCCCTCAAGGTCCCGTACGACGGTGTGCGGGCCGTTCCACTGGTCCAGCGCCTCCTGCCGGGGGCCGACGAAGACGATCGTGCCGTCCTTGACGGCCACGGCCTCGGGGGGCCGGGCGCCACTTTCGCTGCTCTCGGTACTCCCGGCGCTCTCGGCGACGGTGACGATCTCGCCGCCGTGGAGGATGAGGTCGGCCTGCTGGGCCATGCGGGTCTCCTGGAGGTAGGGGTTTGCGTCACGCTCCTACCCATGGTGACCGCGGAATCACCTTCTGTGGCGCAGGTCTGTCCGCATGTCCCTCCCGCACGGTGGTTGCGGGTGCCTCAGGTGTCTCAGGTGTCTCAGCGCTGTTCCTCCGGGCGCCTCTCCAGCTCCCAACGGGTGTGGAAGGTCCCGTCCCGGTCGATACGGTGGTAGGTGTGCGCGCCGAAGAAGTCCCGCTGGCCCTGCACCAGCGCGGCCGGGAGGCGCCCCGCCCGCAGGCCGTCGTAGTAGGCGAGCGCGGTCGCGAAGCCGGGGGCGGGCACCCCCAGTTGGGCCGCCGTCGAGACGACCCGCCGCCAGGCCGACTGCGCGGAGCCGAGCGCCTCCCGGAAGTGCGTGTCGGTCAGCAGCGTGGGACGCTCCCGGTCGGCCTCGTACGCGGCCCTGATCCGGTCCAGGAACCGGGCCCTGATGATGCAGCCGCCGCGCCAGATCGCGGCCATCTCACCGGGGTCGATCTGCCAGGAGTACTCCGCGCTGCCGGCCTGGATCTGGTTGAAGCCCTGGGCGTAGGCCACCATCTTGGAGGCGTACAGCGCCTGTTCGACGTCGTCCGCGAACCGGTCCGACGCCGCGCTGTCGAGCCAGGTCTCGGTGGGGCCGGGCAGCCCCCGGCCGGCCTGCCGGAGCGGCACGCTGCCGGACAGCGCCCGGGCGAAGACGGCCTCGGCGATCCCGCTGACGGGCACGCCGAGCTCCAGCGCGCTCTGGACCGTCCAGCGGCCGGTGCCCTTCTGCTCGGCCTGGTCCAGCACGACGTCGACGAAGGGCTTCCCGGTCGCCGCATCGGTGTGGGCGAGGATCTCGGCGGTGATCTCGATCAGGTAGGACTCCAGGCGTCCGCCGTTCCAGGTCCGGAAGACCTCGGCGATCGCGTCGGGTTGAAGTCCGGCTCCGTGCCGCAGCAGGTCGTACGCCTCGGCGATGAGCTGCATGTCGGCGTACTCGATGCCGTTGTGGACCATCTTGACGAAGTGGCCGGCGCCGTCCGGCCCGACGTGGGTGCAGCAGGGCTTGCCGTCGACCTTGGCCGCGATGTCCTCCAGCAGCGGTCCCAGGACCCGGTAGGCCTCCGGAGTGCCGCCGGGCATGATGCTCGGCCCTTCCAGGGCGCCCTGCTCACCGCCGGAGATGCCGCTGCCCACGAAGTGCAGGCCGCGTCCGCGCAGGGCCGCCTCCCGCCTCCTGGTGTCGAGGAAGTGCGCGTTCCCGCCGTCCACCACCACGTCGCCCTCGTCGAGCAGCGGCACCAGCTCGTCGATGACCGCGTCGGTCGGAGCCCCGGCCTTGACCATGATCACGATCAGGCGGGGGCGTTCCAGGGCCGCGACGAACTTCTCCGTGGTCTCGGCGGACACGAACTCGCCCTCGTGCCCGAACTCCTCCAGCAGCGCCGTGGTCCGCGCCAGCGTGCGGTTGTGCACGGCCACCCGGTAGCCGTGGCGGGCGAAGTTCCTGGCCAGGTTGCGGCCCATCACGGCCAATCCGGTGACGCCGATCCGGGCCGGTGCCTGCTCGGTCATGGCGGGAATCTCCAAGGGGGTCTCGGGGGCTCGGGTGCTCGGGTGCTTGGGGCTGTCGGGACTACTCAGCGGAGAGCGCGAGGATCTCGTCCTCGGGAAGCTCGACGTACTCCTCGCCCTCCACCCGGATCTCCGAGCCGGAGAGCCTGTTGAAGAGGATCTTCTCGCCGACCTTGACGTCCACCGGGTGCGGCTTGCCGCTCCCCAGCTGCCGGCCGGGCCCCACCGCCACCACCTCGCCCGTCCACGTCTCCGGGTCCTGCGGGGCCGAAACCCCGATCGGCTTGACGATCAGATGATCGTGCTTCGGGTGGAAGTCGGGCATGGCATGGTCCTCTCACGTAGCCGCCTGCGGCGCAGCCGGGGCCGCCCCCACACCCCGATTCTGCCGATCCGCGTCCGCGACCGCCCCACCAGCCGCTCGACGTTCACGCACCGGCGCGGCCGCCTCCCGCCGCCCGTCGCCCGCGATGGGGCGGCCGAGTTGCCGGGCCCGGCATACTCCGTTCGGGTAACGGGGCGTCGGCCCGGGCGCAGCGGGGCGGCTCCGGTCGGCTACTGCAGCAGTGCGGCGTGCGGGTGCTCCGGGGCCGCCGGGCACGCGTAGATCTGCTGGTTGTACCCGTCGCCGACGGTGATCATGGTCGGTGCCGCCGAGTCGGGGCGGACGGCGTCCCGGGTCGCACCGGCCTGGGTCGCGCCGGCCCGGTCCTCGTACGGGATCCAGCTGCGGACGTCCGCGCGCCACTCCGTCGTGGCGATGGTCAGCATCGGGTCCATCCGGCAACCGCAGGCGCGGCAGTACTGCGGAGCGGGATCGGTGAAGCTCCAGGGAGCCCAGCCGCCGGCCTTCCAACCGGGGGCGACGGACAACTCCCAGTCGTAGTACCCGTCCTCCGCCCCGTCGTAGGCGCTGCCCGGCTTGGCACCGGTCTTCCGCCGGGCGCTCCACGCCCGGACCTGCGCGCGCAGGTCCGGGTCGAGCTCCACCGCCAGGGGGTACTCGGTGACCTGCTCGGGGGAGACCAGGCACGGCTGCGGCAGGTAGTCCTCGTACTGGATCGCGGGCGGCTGCGGAGGCGCGGCGAGGACCTCGCCGACCGCGGTGGCGGACCGCCAGAACAGCTCGGTCCTCGGCATGCTCTCCCAGGAGTAGTCGAAAGGGTGCTCGAATGGGTGGTCGAAGGGATGGTCGAAGGGACACCACAGAACCTGGAGCAGGTCCGCGCCTTCGGGCGGACGCAGGTCGGGCACCTCGCGGACGTACAGCTGGGCCACGGCCAGCATCGCGACCGGCCCCTGCGGGCACGGGCGGCCGGCGCCGGCCCGATCCAGCACGGCGCGCTCCTGCGGGGTGTAGGAGCGGGCACCCGCTGGCCGGCTCCGGGCGGCCGCCCGGATCTCGCGCAACAGCCGGACATCCGCCGGGGAGGTCGCCGGCAGCACGGCCGGCACCCGGTGCGTGCCCTCGCAGTGCGGCCACGGCTCGGCGGCGGGCCACAGCAGCGGACCTCCGACCGAGCTCTCCCGCGGGGACGGCGATCCGGGCCGCGGGTGCAGCCGGGTCGCCGTCCGGGCCAGCGGGGCCAGTTGTGGGAAGGCCGCCACGATGTCGTCCGGCCTCGGCGGGGTGGTGCGGGTCATGCCGGCCTCCCAGCCGTACCGGTTCCGGTTCCTCGGTCCCCAGTTGCCCGGTCTCAGTTCCCCAGACCGGGCCCGCCGTTCTCGGGGATGTTCAGAAGGGTCTGCTCGTTGAAGACGGGCAGTGACGTGCCGTCGGGCAGCTGGACCGTGGCGCTCATGCTCGCGCCCCACGGGATGGTGCTGCTGTCGTCCCGGTAGAGGGGCGTCACCATGTAGTACACGGCGGCGTTCCCGTCCGCGGACAGCGCGTTCACCTCCTTCTGGACCCTGGCCTCGAACATCCTCATGCTGATCCCCTTGATGTTCAGCCCGAGCTGGTAGCACGGGACGAGGTTGATCCAGTCCTCCTTGTGACTGCCCCTCCCCCCGAGGACGTTGGCGATCAGATGGCAGCGGGCGAGGCCACCGCCGGGAGACTGCGCGTTCGCGTCCTCCCAGCCCGTGATGTCGCCGGCGGCCTCGTCCCCCTTGACCAGGGGGTTCGTCAGGCAGGCCTCCGCCTTGCCGGCCCTGGTGGCCGGCGCGGGGGCCCGGGAGCCGGAGGGGCTCGGGCCCGCGGTCCGGTTGCGACTGGGCACGGGCTGCTCGGTGTTGAGGATCCATCCGCTGCCGCTCGGCCTGCCCCGGGGTTGGGTCAGGCAGGCGGCCTTGCCGGAAGGGGAGGGCGACGGGCTCCCGGGGCCGGTGTCCGGGGGCTCCGGCGCGGGTTGGACGGTCTTGATCTCGTCGATGACGAGCTTCACGCCGGCCTTGTACGCGACGAGCTTGCCGCGGCGGTTCATGGCGGTCTTGAAGACCTCCAGGGCGGGGGCCGCGGCGGCCCCCGGCATCTGGACCTGGAGGGCCGTGTAGTTCCCGTCGGGCTTGCGGACCAGCCCGTCGTAGGCGATGGACGGGCTGCCGAGCTGCGCCGCCTGTGCGGCGGGAAGCTGCCCGACGGCCTCGGGCAGCAGGTACGCCGTGCCCGGGCGCATGTCGACGGTGGTGCCGGCCTGTTTCGCGTAGGCCTTCAGGGCGGAGGTCCGGGGCTGCTGGTACGGGCTGTCGGCGGTGCCGGCGGCGTCGGAGGTGTCGACGGTGTCGACCCCCCGCCTCCGGCTCTGGGACTGGCTCTGACCCTGGTTCTCGCTCTGGTTCTGCCTTTGGGACGGGGCGTGAGCGCGGTGCTGCGGAGGGGCGGCCGCGTCACCGCCCTGGTCCATCGCCGCCGCCGGGTCCGGTGGATTGTCGGCGAGGCTCTGGGTGGCCTGGGCCATCTGCTGGAGCAACTGCTGGGCCCGGGGCTGGAGCTGCTGCTCCTTGGCCTGGAGCGCCTTGGCCTTCGCCTCCTGGGCCTTGGCGGCGGCGCCGAGTTGGGACTGCCTGGAACTGAGCTTGGACTCCTCCTGCCCGAGCTGGGACTGCTCGCTCTCAAGGCTGCCCTTCTCGGCCTGGAGCTGCGCCTGTTCGGCCCTCAGTTCGCTCGCCTCGGCGTCGTACGCGCTGGACGCGGCGGCCTGCGCGGGCAGTTGGAAGGTGTGCGGCTTGTTGTTATGGGCATCGATCCTGGAGGCCAGGGCCGCCGCGCGCGTCCCGAAGCTGCCGGCCTTCTGCTTCGCGGCAGCGGCCTTGCTCTCGAACGCCGCGGTGTCGTTGCGCAGGGCGGCGGCGTCCTTGGTGATCTGCTCCGCCTCGGCGACCACGGCCTTCGCCTGCTGCGCGATCTCCGCTTCCTGCCGGTTGAAGTCCTCGATCTCCCGGACCAGCTGCGCCGAGGCGGCCTCGACGTCCCCGGACGGGACCAGGACAGCGACGCCGCCCGACTGGGCCAGGACGGCCGCAGCGCCGGTGGCCGCGAACGCGGGCGCTCCCGCGCCGACGACCGGCACCAGTACGGCCGCCAGCGCCAGGAGGACGACGCGCCGTACGGCTATTCGTACGGCCGTCCGCACAGTCGTCCGTACGGTTCGCCGGCGGCGAGCGGCCGGGTCGTACGGGGACGCGGTCATCCGCTCACCTTCCCGGTGAGCTCGTCGGCGAGCTTCGCGGTGGTCGGCTGGCCGTCGCCCGCCTGGCAGACGGCGACCTGGACCAGACTCGTGCCCTTCACCCGCGCCTGGTGGTGGCAGGCCCACTGCGCGCCGCCGTCCTGTGCGCCGTCCTGCGCCGCCGTCCACGCCACGGCGACCTCGGTGGGAGGGTGGGCCGTGTAGGCCCACTTCGCGGTACGACCTGCCTGGTCGGTGACCGTCGAGGACGGGCACTTGGTGAGACCGTCGGTGAGCGCCTGGAAGGCCGCGCCGGTCTTCTCGCTGTCCGGGAACACGCCGATGACCTGGTTCACGGTGTAGGCGCCCGTGGCCCCTGCGTCCTGGTAGGTCGCCGACAGGAACGCGGTCCACGCCTGTCCGTAGACCGACTGGGTCGTCGGTCCCGCCGCGACGGCGCATTCCGACGGCGACACGGCGAGCGGGGCGTGCGGCCGGTCCGACTGCGGGCCGGCGACCAGCGTCGTCCCGGCCAGCCGGCTGACGCCGTCAGGGCTCACGAGGTCCGCTTGGACCGTACCCGCGGCCACGTGCGGCGGCAGGCTCGTCGGCTGCTGCGGCCAGAGCCACCACCCGATGCCGGCCAGGACGAGGCAGGGCACGACCGCGGCCACGATCAGCTGCCAGTGGCGCGGTACCCGAGTGAGCCGGGGCCTCTCCGGGCCTGCTGTCGGCGCGTGCTGCGGAACCGGCGGCTGCGACTGCGACGGCGGTTGCGACTGCGGCGACGGCGCCGCGCCGGATGCCGAAGGCGGCCCAGCAGGACGGGCCGCCCCAGCGCCTGACGGGCCATCACCACCCGGGCCCGCCGGCGGCGGAATGATGTAGTCGGCGTCTTCGGCCACGCTGATCTCCCCCACGACACGCCGCCATCCGGGCGACTCAGGTTGCGTTCTGTAAACGAAGCCGGGACATACCGTCACTCATCCAGCGCAGCGGGGCAAGACCTTCCGGTCGGATTTGAGGACCGTCTGAGCATTTCGCCGAAACCACCAACTGCCAGTCAGTGATCCAGAGTTGGATCAACCCGCGTCGTGCCGCGCAGGGCCGACGGATCGGAACCCTCGGCGGTGAAGAGCCAGGACGCCCGGAGGACCACCGGACTCCGAGGATCGCTCGGAGGTGAGGAGGCCGAGCCCCCGGAGCAGGCGTACAGCCTGCTTGTCCGTCCACGGACGGAGGGCAGCCGCCTGCTCCCGAGGCTGAGTGGGCCCGCTACGATGCGCCACGTGCTTCTCGCTGTTGACACGCATTCGCATGCGTACCAAATCGGACAGTCCATGGGGACGTGGGGTATACCCGCTCTGATCGCTGTCCTCCTCGCCTGGCGGTTCACCGGCACCTGGCGAAACCCCGTCGCCCGCACCCTCGAAGAGGCGCCCCGCGTCGCCGCGGTGCGGAGAAGGCGCAGGAGCGTCAGCATTGTGGCGACTCTCCTCCTCGTCGGCGCCGGGGTGATCGCAGTGGTCGTAGAGGTGGGTTCGGACTCCTCTTACGGCCCTGCGGCCCGGTCAGGCCCGGCCGGGCGCACCATCGACGCTCCGGCAACCGTCGCCGGCTACCACCTGATCACCGGTGAGGCCGCAGTCGGTCTGTCGGCCCGGGTGCCGGGCGCGACCCCCGAGCGCTACTGGTTCTATACGGACACGCCGGACGGCACCCGGCCGAGCCTCGTCTTCAACGCCTCCACTACGCAGTGGGATCCCAAGCTCGCCCGGGAAAACGCCACGCACTCCCTCTCCTGGGGCCTGACCAACTTCTTCGCGGGCGCGAAGATCGAAGACCCCCAGGACGTCGACGCCGGCCCGCTCGGCGGAGCCATGCAGTGCGGGCACCAGATCGGCAGAGGAGCTGTGATGTGCCGCTGGGGCGACGCCTCGACGGTGGGCTCCGTCGCGGTCCTCGGCATCACGGACATTCACCAGGCCGGGGCGATCGCCCTGCAGTTCCGCAGCGCCGCCGAACACTGAACAACTCGGCGAGACACACCGTCAGACTTATGAGGCCTCAAGCCATCGGGCTGATGGAGCCGCGGTCCACTCCGGGACCGGCCACTGTGCTGTGGGCGAGTTGAAGCAATTTGACGCTTGATCGGGCGAAACCTAACTTCGATCCCGTACCGATCATCGCTCACTCGTTCGATAGCCCGGAGGGGTTTTCGCGTGCCTCCTTACGAACAGGCTTCTGTCGGCATATCAGGAATCTCCGAGAATCGGCCGAAAACCTCCTACAAGGCGAGTGTCGACTTGGTCTCCCCTCCGGCCCGGCGGGCCGGACTGGCGGATCGGGGCCAGTGCTTCCTCGGCGTCAGCCTGGAGAACGGCAACTTCGCTCCGGGAAAACTCGCCGCGATGCTCCGCTGGATAGCCGGGCGGTTCCGCCGTTGCACGGTGCTGGTCGGGGACAGCATCCACCGGATCACCCTGGCATCCACCCAGGGACTGCCGGAGGACGAGGCGCTCTCCCGGGCGCTGGCCCTGGGCGACCGCTTCATCGCCGACACCCGGGCCCTGTTCGAGGCCGAACGCGAGCGGACCGAATTCACGTTCCTGCGCTGCTCCGAAGTGCAGCGGTGGGATTCCTACGCAAAGCACCATCGAGGCCTCACCGACTACCGCCGGGCCGACCGGAACTTCCGGGAGTCCGTCGATGCGTTCGGGCGGCGCTTTCACGCCAGATATTCCGGCCAACTCGCCGAGGCAGACCTGGAGAGGCGGGTCGAAATGTCCGCACAGTACTTTCTGGAGGAGTCCGCGATATTCGCGTGTCTTGCCCAGGAAGGCCTTTCCGTCATGGTCTACCCCGGTTCGTTCGGCACCCTTTCCGAGATCACCGACGGGAAGCACCCGGACGCACCGGAGGAGCTGCGTCGGCTGACCGTCGTCTCGCTCGATCTGCGGAGGCGTTGACGGCGCCCCTCAGCCCGCCGGGCGCTCTGCCGGACCGCCGGAGCAGCGCGTCCAAGCTCGGGTGCCGTCGGCATGACCGGTGGTCAAGGATCGCTTCTTAAGGACTTCTTAGGAGTCCTCCGTATCACTGTGTCATGCACACCGGTACTCATACGTCATCCCTTGCGGGCCCCGCCCGCCGGCACGTTCCGCGCGCCGTTCTCGTCCTCGCCGTGGCCACCGCGCTGGTGTCCGGAACCGTGGCGAGCGCCAGCGCCAGCTCCGCCTCGCAGATGCGGGTGCGGGTCCATGACGGGCGCGTCGACGTGCCGGTACGCGGCGGCACCGCCACCATCGATGCGGCCACGCTGCGGGCCGAGGCCCGGACCGAGGACGGGCGGGTGGTCCTGCTGTCCGCTCCGGCCGACCAGGGGCTGGGCAGGGCGAGCGACCCGGTCAGGACGGCGAGCGGCGCGGCCTGGTCGTACCCGGAGAAGGGCCTGCGGGCCGAAGTCCGCGCCGATCACGGCCGGTTGCTGGTCACCCTCACCGGGACCGCCCCCACCGGGAGCGGCGGCGACACCTCGGTGCGGTGGCCGGTGACCGCCACCGATCCGGCCGCCGCCGAGGTCCAGCTCCCGCGCGGCGAGGGGCTGTCCCTTCCCGTCGACGACCCGTTCTGGAACTCCTCCGACGGGGCGCTGGTCGGCGAGGAGCAGGAGCTGAGCTCGCAGCTGTCCATGCCGATGTGGGGCTACACGCTCCGCTCCGGCCGGACCGGCGTCAGCTACATCGTCCCCACCGACATCGGCACGTCGCTGACGTTCGCCTCCCAGGACGGCCGGCTGCGGGCCACGGCCGAGCACGGGTTCGCCGCCGGGAACGGCACCGGCACGTACACCGTGGCCTTCTCCCTCACCGACGGCTCCCCGGTGGCCCCGGCCGTGGACTACCGCAACTGGCTTGCGGAGCACGGGCAGTTGGGCAGCCTGAGCGAAAAGATCAAGCAGAACCCGCAGACCGCGAAGCTGCTCGGCGCCTTCCACGCCTACGCCTGGGGCGGCGCCCGCCGGCCCGCCTACCTCGACCGGCTCAAGGAACTGGGCGTCTCCCGGCTCTGGCTCGGCTACGACTCCGACGACTCCCCGATGGCGAGCGAGGACGTCAAGGCCGCCGAGGCCGCCGGCTATCTGGTCGGACCGTACGACTCCTTCGCCAACGGCCAGCAGAAGACGGACGATTCGTCTCCCAACTCCGTCTGGCCGGACGACGTCTACCCCCGGTTCTGCGTCGTCAGGGCCGACGGGACGCCCCAACCCGGCTTCCACAAGAAGGGCTGCTACCTCAGCTCGCAGGCGTTCGAGCAGGCCGAGCCGCAGCAGCACTACCTGGCGGACCGCACCCGCTCGCTGGTCGCCAACGGGGCCGACAGCTACTTCCTCGACGTGGACGCGGCGGGCGAGCTCTTCCGGGACTTCGACCCCGGCCACGCGATGACCATGGACGAGGACCGCGCCAACCGGCTCGCCCGGATGCGGCGCCTGACGGACGGCTCGTACGACGCGTCCACGGGCCGGCCCGCCCCGCTGGTCCTGGGCTCGGAGTCCGCCGGCTCCTGGGCCAACCAGGTGCTGGCCTTCGACCACGGCTCGGGCACCCCGGTGGACGGGCGGCTGTGGGCGATGGAGTCCGGGCACTTCGACAACGGGCCGCAGGACCCCAAGGACGACGGCGCCTGGGGTGGCTACGCCCCGGAACAGGCCGCCGCCACCTTCTTCAAGCCGGTGCGGACCACGGACTTCAAGCCCGAGCACCAGGCCCGGGTGGCCGCAGCCCTGAAGGCGATGTACGACCCGCGGTACCGGGTGCCGCTGTACGAGACGGCGCTGCACGGGTCGCTGGTCAACGTCGAACGCTGGGAACTGCCCTTCGGCAAACTGCCGGAGCAGAAGACCACGCGTGCGCTGCTGGCGATGCTCGACAACACCCCGCTCAACTTCGTGCTCAGCGACAAGGACCCGCGCGACGGGCAGAACCAGCGGGAACTGGCCGCCCTGCAGCAGTACTTCGCGCCGCTGCACCAGGCGGCCGGCACCCGGCAGCTGACCTCCTTCCGCTGGCTGACCGGCGACCACCTGGTGCAGCGGACCGTCTTCGGCGACGGCACACTGACCGTCACCGCCAACTTCGGCACCACGGTCCACGACGGCCTGCCGGGCGGCTGCGTGGACGCCACCGTGCGCGGACGCCCGGGCACCCAGCGGCTCTGCCCGGGTGACGTGGTCTCCTGACGACCGCGGCTGATGAACTGATGAACTGACGAGCTGACGAACCGGCGGGACGGGCGGCCACGCCCGCCCCGCCGCCGGTGTCGGGCGGACGCGGCGTGGTGGGTTAGCCTGCGCTGTGGCCGGGTGCGCGGGGACGACCACGGGGTGCGCACGGACCGGCCGACGAACGAATTTGGGGGGTTTCACATGTCCAGGATCATCACTGCCGCCATGCCCGCGCACGGGCACACCGCGCCGATGCTGGCGATCGCCGCCGACCTGGTGGCGCGCGGGCACGAGGTGGTCTTCCTCGGCGGGGCGCGGTTCGCCGGGGCCGCCGAGGAGACCGGGGCGCGCTTCGTCGCCCTGCCGCCGGAGGCGGATTTCGACGACCGCCGGATCAACGACTCCTTCCCGGGTCGGTCCGAACTGCCGCCCGGGCCGCAGCGGTTGGCCTTCGACGCCCGGAACATCTTCATCGACCCGGTGCCCGCGCAGTACCGGGCGCTGCGCGCGCTGCTGGCGGAGTTCCCGGCCACGGTCGTGCTCGGTGACTGCTTCTTCCACGGCGCGGTGGCTCTGGCGCTGGCCCATCCGCGCGACGAGCGGCCGGCCGTGGTGGGCATCGGGGTGTCCCCGCCGATGCTGCAGAGTGTCGACACCGCGCCCTTCGGCCTCGCGCTGGCGCCCCAGGCGGGACCGGAAGGGCTGGCCCGCAACCGGGAGTTGAACGCCGAGGCGGCGCTGCGCGGCGAGCCGCTGCGGCAGTACGCGGCCGAGGTCTTCGCCGGGGTGGGGGCCGAACTGCCGCCGGGGCCACGGGCGAACGCCGCCGTCACCGGGCCCGACCACTACCTGCAGCTGACCATCCCGGGGTTCGAGTACCCGCGCAGTGACGCGCCGGCCTCGCTGCGCTACATCGGCGCGCTGGCGCCGCAGAGCCGGATCGAGGTGGAACTGCCGCAGTGGTGGCCTGAGTTGGCCTCTAACCGTCCGGTCGTGGTGGTCACCCAGGGCACCCTGGCCAATGACGACCTGACCGAGCTGCTGGTCCCCGCGGTGCGGGCGCTGGCCGACCGTCCCGACCTGCTGGTGGTCGCGGCCACGGTCCGCCCGGACGGGCCCGAGCTGCTGGCGCAGGCGCTCGGCGGCCTGCCGGACAACGTGCGGGCCGCCGGCTACCTGCCGTTCGACCGGCTCCTGCCGCACGCCGACGTGTTGATCAGCAACGGCGGCTACGGCGGTGTCCACACCGCGCTGGCCTTCGGGGTGCCGCTGGTGGTCGCGGGCGGCAGCGAGGACAAGCCCGAGGTGGCCGCCCGGGTGGCCTGGCGCGGTGTCGGCGTCGACCTGCGCACCGGGCGCCCGGGCGAGCCGGAGCTGCGCGAGGCCGTCGACCGGGTCCTGGCCGACCCGGCCTACCGTGCCAACGCCGCCGACCTGGCCGCCGAACTCGCGGCCCACCAGCCGTTGACGGCGATCGCCGAACTGGTGGACTCGCTCGGCTGACCGCCGAGGGTGCCGCCGGGCGCTCGGGGAGATCGATCGGCCGGGGGAAGCCGCCCGCCCCCGGCCGGGGGCGATCTCGTCGCCCGGGCGGCCACCGCTCCCGACTGCGCGCGTGTGCGTGTGGGCTCAGCGGATGTTGATGCCCACCATGGCGCGGCTCTTGGGGAAGCCGATCGGGTCGCCGTCGATCGTGTTGGTGGTGAGGTCCAGGACGCTGACGGCGTGGCCGAACCCGTGGGCGATCCACAGTTGCTTGCCGTCCGCGGTCAGTGCGGAGCCGAGGGGGTCCCGGGTGACCTTGACGGGGTCGCCGATCCGGACGGCCTTCTGGGTGTCGACGATGGCGATCGCGTCCCCTGACGAGCAGGAGACGTAGCCGCGGCTGCCGTCGGCGTTCAGGGCGATGTAGGCGGGGCCGTCGCAGGCGCTGATGGGCTTGCCGACGGGCTGGTCGGTCGCGGCGTCGAGGACCAGCACCGAGCCCGCGCGGGTCATGGGGACGTAGAGGTACTTGCCGTCCGGACTGACCACCGGGCGGCCGAGGTCGTAGCGGACGACCGTGCGGTCCACCGGGAGGAACACCACGGCGTACTTGCCGTCCCTGGTCACGGCGATGTCCCTGCCGTACTTGGCGGTGCTGATCGGGTCGCCGACCAGGGTGCGGTCCTTGGTGTTGAACTTGTAGATGAGGCTGTTGTCGATGTCGTAGGTGTAGGCGATGGGGACGTCCGCTGCCCGGGCGGAGGTCTGCCGTCCCCAGGTCAGGGCTGCGACCACGGCCGCGGCGGTGAAGGCGGCGGTGATCAGAGTGGCGCGGCGCAGTCGTGGCCGGGAGCGGTGTGGCGGGGGGAGTCGTCGGCCGTGCTCTGGTCGGTCATGGGGGAGGCCTTTCCGGGTCGGGAGTGCGGATCACTTGGTGGTGGTCTTCGCGGTGGCGCTGCCGGTGCCGTGGGCGATCTCGTCGCCCGGCTCGAAGACGCTCACCCCGAACTTCTTGTTGAAGGTGTCGGCGGCGCCGGGCGTGACGTCGCATCCCACGTCGTCGGTCGTCGCGCTCGAGCCGCTGACGGTGACGTCGGAGGAGCGGTCGGGGCAGGTGAGCAGGGGGACCTTCTGGCCGTCGAGCGTCACGTCGACCTCGCCGGTGGCCAGGTTCTCGGTCATCTGCGTCACCTCCACCTGCTGGCCGGTGGTCCCGTTGTCCGCGCCGGCCTCGTCGGTGGGGGTGAAGACGACGTCGTCCTGGCAGCTGACGGTGCCGGTGAGGGAGCCGTCGGGCATCAGGTTCGCGGTGCCGCCGGCGCCGGAGCAGTGGGTCTCGTCCTCGACGAGCCCCGTGGTGTCCCCGCCCTTCTGGTTCTCCTGGATGCCGGCCTGGTCCAGCGTCAGGTTCGCGCGACCGGTGAGCTGGACGTCGGCCTGGCCGTTGGACAGTGCGAGGTCCTGCTCGGCGGCGGCAGCCGCGGCGCGGGCCTGCGCCGAGGCGTGGGAGTCGAAGGTGCCGGGCGGCGCGGTCAGGCCGGCCACGGTGATCGCCACGGCGGCCGCGGAGAGGGCCAGCACATATCGACCGGTGCGCATGCTTTCTCCTGGTTCGAGGAAGTGCGGGGCAATTATCGTTCGCACACTTACAGGCCCTGCTTGGATACGCCGTCATCCCCGCGCGACGCGCGGGTGCGGAACCAAATCGGAGGAGCCGGAAGCCACCAGTTCCATTCCCCCAGCAGGCGCATGACGGTGGGCACCAGCAGCAGGCGGACCACGGTGGCGTCGAGCGCGACGGCCACGGCGAGCGCGAAGCCGATCTCCTTGATCTCCAGCGCCCGGTCGGCGAGCAGGCCGGCGAAGAGCAGCACCATCACCAGCGCGGCGGTGGTGATCGGGCGCGCGGTGCGCTGCAGCCCCAGTGCCACGGCGCGGGTGTTGTCGCCGGTGGCCAGGTACTCTTCCCGGATCCGGCGCACCAGGAACACCTCGTAGTCCATGGACAGTCCGAACAGGACGGCGAAGACGATCACCGGCAGATACGCCTGCACGCGGCCCGTCGAGGTGAACCCGAGCAGGCCCTGGGCCCAGCCGTGCTGGAACACCGCCACCGTCAGGCCGTAACTCGCCCCGGTGGCCAGGAGGTTCATCGCCACGGCCTTCAGCGGCAACAGCAGGCTGCGGAACACGAAGACCAGGTAGCACAGGGACAGCGCCAGCACGGAGCCGATCACCCACCACACCGTCGCGGACACCTCCCGCGTGATGTCCAGCAGCAGTGCGCCGAACCCGCCGACCGCGACCGGGGTGCCCGATTGACGCAGCGGCTCGGTCAACTCCCTGATGCGACGCACCAGTTCGACGCCCGCCGGAGAGTCCGGGGCGACGGCCGGGACGACGACCACCATGGTGAGGTCGCGGCCGTTGTCGACGGCCTGGACGACGGCCGCCTGCGGCTGCGCGCGCAAGGCATCCAGGAGCCCCGGCAGCTGGGGGGCGGGCCCGGCGGCGGTGTGCGGGACCATGACCGTCACCTGGCCCGCCGCTCCGGCGAGCGCGTCGCTCTCCAGGACCGCCAGAGCCGCGCCGGAGGGGGTGCCGGCCAGTGCGTGGCGTCCGAAGTCGACGCCCAGGCTCAGGCCCAGGGCCGGGGCCGCGGAAGCGCCGAGCAGGGCGAGGCCGACCAGCAGGTAGGGCACCGGACGCCGCATCAGGCGCCGCGCCCAGCGGGCCCACGGCTGCCCCTCCGCATCGCCGACGTCCTGGCGGGCCGGACGGCGGCCGGGCAGCGCGCCGCGCCCCAGCCAGCGGACGGCCCCGGCGAGGCCGGCGGGCAGCAGGGTCAGCGTCGCGGCCAGGACCACGGCCGTCACCGTGCAGGTCCCGGCGGTGAGGTCGCGGAAGACCCGGGAGGGCAGCAGCAGCATGCTCGTCGCGGCGGCCGCCACCACCGCGCCGGAGTAGCAGACCGTCCGGCCGCTGGTGGCCAGCGCCCGGCCGGCGGCCTGTTCCGGTGGGGCGCCGGCGGCGATCTCCTCCTGGAAGCGGACGACGACGAACAGCGCGTAGTCGATGCCGATGCCGAGCCCCACCACCGTCACCACGGTCACCAGCAGGGTGTCGGGACGCAGCGTCGGGTCGATCAGCCCCACCGCGGCGATCAGACCGAAAGTGAGTGCGATGGCGGCGCCGGCCAGCACCACCGGGACCAGGGCCGCGCCCACCGTGCCCAGGCCCAGCAGCAGCACCACCAGGGCCAGGATCACGGCGACGCCCTCGACATCGCGCAGATCGGCGAGTTCGACGGAGCGCAGGTCGTCGTTGACCGGCGTCCTGCCGACCAGGGCGGCGCTGACCGCGCCGTCGCTGAAGTGCTGCGCCACCCGCCCCACCTGGGCCTGCTGGGCGCCGATCCGCTCCTGGCGTCTGCTCTCGTCACCGCCGAGCCCGACCAAGGCGTAGGCGTTGTGAGGATCGTGGCGCAGCCGTGAGAGGGCGGCCATCAGCGCGCCGACATCGTCCGCGGGGGGCGAGGCGGCCGCCTGCTCGGCGGTCGGGAGCACGGCCACGGCCCGGACGCCGTGCTGGTGCCGCAGCGCGGCCGCGGTCCACGCGACCGTGTCGGCGTAACGGGGATCGGTGGCATCGAGCTGCTCGGAGTGGAACACCAGCAGGAGCTGCTCGGATCCCAGCAGCGGAAAGCCCCTGGCGGCCAACCCGTCCGCCCGCACCGACTCCGATCCGTCGACGCGGACGACAGGGGCGCGCAGCGAGTACAGGAAGTGCGGCAGCAGCCCGATCGACGCGGCGACCGCCAGCAGCCAGACACCGCAGACCAGCCCCCGCCGGCGCGCCGAGAACACGCCCAGCCGGTGCAGGAGGGGCGGACGCGACAGGGGGCCCGGCGCCTGCGGCGGCGAGGGTGCCGGTTGGGTGGGTACGGGTTGGGTGGGTGCGGGCTGGGTGGGGAGTGTGACCTCGTGGGCGCTCACGGGCGTGCCGGAACTGCGGCGCCGACCGGCGGGTGCAGCAGGCTGCGCACCAGGATCGCCGCGGTGCGTGGTGCCGTGGTCCAGTCCTTGGCGCCCACCGCCTGGTTGCCGCGACGCTCGACCCGGTCCAGGGGCGCGCGCAGCAACGCGGCTCCGGCCTGCCAGGCCGCACGGCTGGTCGGATGCACCAGGTCGAGGACGTCGAGGCCCTCCTCCCACAGCGTTCGTGCCCGTGAGACCTCGAAGCGCAGCAGCTCGCGCACCGCGGCACTGCTGCGCTCCGCGGCGAGGTCGTCGCGGGTCAGCCCGAAGCGCTCCAGGTCCTCCAGCGGCAGGTACAGCCGGCCCATCCGCAGGTCCTCGGCGATGTCGCACACGATGTCGGTGAACTGCGCGGCCTCCCCGAGCCGGGTCATCGCCTGCTCGGCGGCGGGTGAAGGATCCTCGAAGACGCGGAGCAGGATCCGGGCCGGGGCGCCGCCCACGGCCCGCAGATAGGGCCGGAGTTCGGCGAACGTCGGGTAGTGGGCCGGGGACAGGTCCATCCGCAGGCCGTCCACGTAGGCCATCAGGTCCTCGACGCGGATCCCACGGCTGTGCACCGTGTGCGTCAGCGCACGTGTGATCGGATCTCCCGTACCGCTGCTGCTGCCGTCACCGTCTTCGAGAGCTGCGGTGAGGTGTTCGGCCCACCGTTCGAACTCCTCGGCCCGGCCCGGCCGGTCACCCCCGTCCACCAGCTGATCGGCGTGCCGGCCGAACGCGTACGCCGCCCACAGGTGCGGGCGCACCGCCGGCGGCGCGCAGCAGCTCGCCGCCCAGTAGGTCCGCCCGTCCACCGAGATCAGCATCCGCCGGCAGAACTCGTAGGATTCCCGCAACGTGTGATCGGTGATGCCGGCCCGGTCCAGTGACCAGCGGTCCAAATACAACGGAACTCCTACGGCGAGTGGTCGGGCTCCCGCTCCGAGCCGGCGGCCGCACATCTCCTGAAGGGCCGTCCGGGCGTGGCTCCCCAGGTGGGGCGCCGAAGCGGGCTCATCGTCCCGCAGGCCGATCGGCGCAGATTTGGTGACACGCCGTCATATCACGCGACCAGCCTCCCCCCGCTCGGCGCACAGAGCTGGATTCGGTTTGTCGTCTTATCGTCCGCTGGTCCGATTCCACCTGTGCAGGAACGGGCTCTTCCGGAAATGCGTCCGATGAGCGGGGAGTGAACGAAGTGACTTGATCACACGTCAATTGACTTTTCCCCGTTGGCAATTCACCCGACGCAGCCCCGGGCATTTCCGCCCGGCAATGCGCTAACCTCCTCCTGGCGTGATCACATGCCGATCTCGAATTGGGGGGAATCACATGGCAATCGGACGACGACAACTCCTCACCTCCGTCGCGCTCACCGCCCTCGCCGCGCCCGTCCTGGCCAAGGGGACCGCGACCCGCGCCTCCGCGGCCACGGGTACGGGTACGGGTACGGGTACGGCCGCACGTATGGCCGCCGGCTCCGGGCCTCTGTTCATGCAGGTCGTCGCCCACGAGGACGACGACATCCTGTTCATGAACCCGGACCTGTCCAACGCCCTCGGCAACGGCACCCCGTCCGTCACGGTGTTCGTCACCGCCGGGAACATCACCGGTGACCCGTGCGTGGGCGGCTGCTGGGACCCCGCCGGCGACCCACTGCGCACCTGGAACCGCCAGATGGGCGCCGTCAACGCCTACTCCCGGATGACCGGGGTCGGCGACAACGACCCGGCGACCGACGAGATCGGGCACTGGACGGTCGAGGCGTGGACGGTCGCGGGCAAGCAGGTCGAGCGGTACATGCTCAAGGACCGGCCGGTGCACCTGATCTTCCTCAACCTGCACGACGCCGGGCTCGCCAACGTGTTGAACGGCGGCACCGACACCACGGTCGTCCCGGTCGGCAGCCCGCTGTCCGGGCCGTCGACCTACACGGCGGCGGACGTCGTCGAGGTGCTGCGGCAGCTGATGGTGACGTACCAGCCGACCGTGCTCCGGGCCCAGGACGAACTCCCGGACAGCCGCTACTCGGGCGACCACTCGGACCACGTCTCCGCCGCGAAGTTCGCGGGCGTGGCGGCGAGCCAGTACGGCGGCTCGCTGATCCAGGTGAACTACCGGGACTACAACATCAGCGACTGCCCGGTGAACCTCGACCCGGCGACGGTCGGCGCCAAGGGCGTGTTCGTCTCCGAGTACGCGAGCCACGACCACTCGGGGAACTACTCCGACGCCTGGTTCTCCCGGATGTACTACCGCTGGTCGCGGGGCACCTCCTGGGCCGGGCTGAACCAGGACGGCCGGCCGCAGGTCTTCGTCGTCCGGGCCGGCGCCCTCTACACGTACTGGCGTCAGACGGACGGCAGTTGGGGCGGTCCGGTGCGGATGGCCGACCCGGGCGGGCGACTGGCGCCGGGCATCGCGGTCGGCACCAACGCCGACGGTCGGCTGGAGGTCTTCGCCCGCCGCCTGACCGACCACCACATCATCTCCCTGCCCCAGGGCACGCCCAACGGCTGGTGGTGGAACAGCTGGGCCGACCACGGCAACCCCAACACCGGGCTCGGCAACGAGGACCAGGTCGGCGTGCCCGTGGTGGCCGGCCACCAGGACGGGCGGCTGGAGCTGTTCGTCAAGAACGGCGGGGGCGGCCTCAGCAGCATCCGGCAGACCACCCCGGGCGGGGTGTGGACGGGCACGTGGACGGACCTGGGCGGCACCGACCTCCAGGACCCGGTCACCGCGATCCGCAACGGCGTCGGGGCGATCGAGGTGTTCGCCAGCACCCGCACCGGAATCCTCGGCTGGCGGCAGGGCGCCCCGAACGGCGCCTTCGGCGGCCCGAGCCCGATCCCCGGCGCCCGGCCGGCCAGCCCGCCCAAGGCCGCGCTCGACCAGGACGGCCGCGTCGAACTCGCCTACCGCGAGGCCGGCACCGGGGCGATGCTGGTCAGCTACCAGACCCGGCCCGGCGGTGAGTGGAGCCAGTCCCCGGCCCCCCTCGGCGGAGACGGGGGAGTGGGCGAGCCGGCGGCGGCCACCGCCGGCGGACGGGTCGTCCTGTTCGAGCGCAACGGCGGCGGCGGCGTGAGCACCACCGCCCAGACCGCCCCGAACTCCGGCTACGGCGCCTGGCAGGACCTCGGCGGCACCGTCCTCGACTACCCGACCGCGCTCGTCGACGGCGGCGGTGTCCTGTACGTGTTCGCCATCGGCACGGACGGCCGCGTCTACTACCGCACGGGCACGACGCCCACCAACCTCGGCGGCTGGCAGGGCATGCCCCTGTGACCGCCGGTTCCGTCGGCCGCGGGGGCCCCCCCACCCACCCGCGCCCCGGCCCCCCCCCGCGGGGGGGCCGGCGACACCAGGTCGGACCACCTCTGTA
>NZ_JBHWIJ010000133.1:0-21840 GCF_042732255.1 Kitasatospora sp. NPDC059803
GGGCTCGGCAGCGTGATGCTGCCGGGCCCGGGGCCATCGCCGTGCCTACCGCCCGCTCTCTCCCGGCCTGCGCGGGGGGTTGCGCCGCAGCGGGGCCAGTTCACGGGCCAGCGTCCGCACGTCCACGGCTATCCGCGCCGCGAGTTCGCCCGGCCCCGCGTCGCCCGGCAGGCGCCGGGACCAGGAACGCGCCTTGGCCGGACCGTCCTGGACCATGTCGAAGTTCAGTCGCACCGCCCCGGCCACATCCGCCAGGGTCACCAGGATCCGGGTGTCCACGAGGTCGATCGTGACCTCGTTCCCGATGCACGAACACGCCACCAGACCCTCGATGTCCTCCTCCGCCAGATATCTGGCCAGGGGAACCGCTCTCCCCCGGATCAGGTACGGACGTACCACCGCCACCACAGACCCCGCCCCCTCTCCAGCTCACCGGACACGCCGACCACCGTACGGCCCGGCAGCGGCGCAAGCGCGCCGCAACGACCGGGCCCGCCCATGCTCCACCCATAGCCCCCGGATCGCCAAGTCCAGGACGCCCCAGGCGACTTGACCGACAGCACTGGCCCGGCGCACCGGCGCACGCCCCGGCGCACTCGGGCGCCCCACCACCAGGCCCGCCACCGGGCCCGCCACCGGGCCCGCCGCACCCGGAACGCACGAAGGCCCGCCCGCACGAGGCGGACGGGCATCCCCGCGGCCGCGCAGCCCTGCGGCGCGCGGCCGGGCCGCTCAGCGGCCCAGGCGGCTGAACCGGCCGTGCAGGACCAGCGAGCGGCTCAGGGCCGCCAGGCCTGCCGTGCAGAGCAGCGTGCGGAGCATGTTGGCAGCGACCCAGCTGCCCTCGAACTTGGCGCGCACGCCCGCGAAGTCGTGGATCTGGGACGGGTCTCCGGCCGCCGCCAGCTCGTTGTTGAGCGGGATGTTGACGCCCATCGTGACCATCAGCGCCACCACGTACAGCACCGTCGCCCCGGCCGCCCACAGCGCCGCCTGGCGCCGGCCGGCCTTGTGCTGGAGCCAGGCCGCCACGCCGGTGGCGGCGAAGGCGCCGACGAAGACCAGGCCGAACATCCCGTTCTCGATCGACGAGTTGATGTGCTGCATCGCCGTCACGTACGTCCGGTCGTCCCCGGCCGCGAGGCCGGGCATCACGGACACGTCGAAGGCGAAGAACAGGCCCGCCATCAGGCCCATCGCGATGGTGGCGCCCGCCAGGACGGGCCCGGCGGCGCGGCCCTGCCCGGCGGTTCCGCCGTGCGGTGAACTCCCCGGCCGCACACCGCCGATGGCCGACGGGACGGCGTACGACACCGGTGCCGACCTCTGATCCGAACGCATCACAGGACCCCTTTTCACTCTCCCGGCCCCGCAGGGCGCGGTGCCGGCGAACAGCGGAACGAACGACACCACCCACCGTGCGGTGCCACCCGCAACGGAACCGCGACAACCGGAACCCCACTACGCGCCAGGGCACTTGCGGCACCGGAGGGTGCCGGGAGGAGTTGGGAAGGGGCCGACGGTCACAGAACCGGGTTCAGGGTGCGCCGGTACCGGCGCTCCAGCACCGTACGGCCGATCAGCCGCACCGGGCCCGGGATGGTGGCCGACACGGCCCGCACGGACGCCGCGTCCGCGCCGTCGAACATCCACGGCTGCAGGTACGTCATGACCTGCCCCGGCGCGCTCTGGATGATCCGCCGCTCCACCCGCAGGTACTCGTCCACCGGCAGGCCCGCGAGAGCCGGGAACACCACCGGCTCCTCGTGCCCCAGGTGCTCGCGGATCAGGTTCTCGAACCCCGCTGCGGCCTCGGGCAGTTCGGCGATCCGACGGGCGGACAGCACCTCCGCCACCCGGCGCATCGTCCGGTCGAGCGCTTCGTGGTCCTGCTCCAGGATGCCGCCGCCGTCGAAGCCGGCCAGCCGCTCGCGCAGGAAGGGCCAGAGGATCTCGTCCTCGCTGTGGTGGTGCCAGTCGATGACGGCCCTCAGTCGGCCGAACCAGTCCGCCAGAGCCGCCGAGGGCCCCCAGCCGCCCGCGGACGCACCCCGGGCGGCGGCCGCGCTCAGCCGCGCGGCGTCCCGGCGCATCGCCACGTGCATCAGCCCGAAGCCCCGGATGTGCCCGGGCAGCGCGCCCACACCCTGCTCACTCGACCAGACCTGCTTGCCATCCGACATGGCCAAACCTCCACTGTTATGTCCGGATACACGACCAACGCCCGCCCGGTGGCGGCCTGTTCGGGCCGCCGCCGGCGAGCCGGCTCACACGTTCCACACGCCCGAGGCGGCGGCCTCGCGGGCGAAGTCGGCGAAGTCCCGCGGCTCACGCCCCAACGCCCGCCGCACCCCGTCCCCCAACGAGGCGTTACGACCGTCCAGGATCACCGAGAACAACTCCGCAAAGTCCCCCGGCAGACCCGCCGCCTCCAACACCCCCCGGTACGCCGCCTCCGACACCGCCTCGAACCGCACCTCACGACCCGTCGCCCGCGACAACTCCACCGCCACCTCCGCGAACGACAGCAACCGCGGCCCCGTCAACTCGTACACCTCCCCCGCATGCCCCGCCCGCGTCAACGCCGCCACCGCCACCTCCGCGATGTCCTCCGCATCCACGAACGGCTCCACCGCACCCCCCACCGGCAACGCCAACTCCCCCGCCAGCACCGGATCCAGGAAGAAACTCTCACTGAAGTTCTGGTTGAACCACGCGCACCGCACCACCGTCCACGCGGCCCCCGACTCCATCACCGCCTTCTCCCCCGCCTCCGCCGCCTCCTCACCACGCCCCGACAGCAGCACCAGCCGCCCCACACCACGCCGCGCCGCCAGCCGCGCGAACGCCCCCACCGCCTCCACCGCCCCGGGAAACGCCAGATCCGGGTAGTACGTCAGATACGCCGCACTCACCCCCTCCAGCGCCGCCTCCCACGTCCCCTCGTCATGCCAGTCGAACGCCACCGCCCCCGACCGCGACCCCACCCGCACCCCGTACCCCAACCCCGACAACCGCTCCGCCACCCGCCGACCGGTCTTACCCGTCCCACCCACCACCAGCACCACACCAGCACCGACCGGAAGATCCACAACACCCTGACGAGTCATCACGAGCACCTCATTCGGAGAGACGGAGGAAACTGACGGAACCGACCCCCCGAAGGCGCCGGCGGCGCCCGGGAGGTCCGACGCGATCCGCGGGCCCCTACCGCTCTGCGAGCCCGGTCGGTTCGTCGTCATGGCACCATTCAAATCCACCCCGAGTCGGCGAACCATAGCCACCGCACTCACATCCATGCGCGAGCGTCTACGCCGCCCACCAGCGGCTGTCCGCCCGGGCCGGGCCGCCACGGGGGTGCGGCCCGGCTCCTCCACCACCCCACCACAACACACCGCACCCCCGCCGGAAAGCCCTTTCCAGTACCTCTCGACCCCGGCTCCACCACCCCCGGAAATCGACTTCGCATGGGCTCCGGAAAGGGGCGGGGAAGAAAATCACCGATGGTGCGGAAATACGGGTGGAATTCCGGCGGAACACCGGGGCGGCGACGGCGGCCGGGCCCCGGGGGCGCGTCCGGACCGGGTGCGGGCGCCCGCGCCCCGCCCCGGCAGCGGTAGTCTCGCGGCTGCTGTCGACCTGTGGGAGGGCATGTTCATGGCCAAGCTGATAGTCCTGCTCGCCGCGATCTCGGTGGTCTTCTCGATGATCGCGTTCAACGGTGGAAACGCCCCGATCGGTGTGCTGTTCGCCGTCGTGGCGGCGTCCCCGATCCTCTTCATCGCCTACGCCGTGGCGACCAGGAAGCGCGCCGCCACCGGCGCCGCACGGCAGTTGACACCCGGCCAGCGCAAGGGGCGGACGATCGCCGCACGGGTGGTCGCGCTGGCGATGGTCGGAGTCCTCGGGTACGGCGTCTACTGGGTGATCTTCGAGCCGAAGGCGAGCGACAAGGCACTCAGCCGGCTCTCCGACCTCGACGCCGGCTGCGCGTCGAACATCGCGCGCAAGTACTTCCCCAAGACCGCCGAGCACACCGGCGCCGGGCCGCACCCGGTCGCGATGTTCACCCTCAGCGAGTCCGGCTCCTCGCACCCCGCCTCCCCCACCGCCGGCTCGCCGGACTACTGGAGCGCGACCCGCCTGGACCCGTACCGCGTCCAGCTGATCGCCTGCCTGGACTCACCCGACGAGGGCGAGTTCCTCACCGACTGCAAGTTCACCTCGGACACCCTCAAGCTCTACCGCGGCAAGTACGAGGTGACCGTGTACGAGGCCAGGACGGGGAAGAAGGTCGGCACCGAACAGCTGCTGGGCAGCGCCAAACCCAGCTGCCCCAGCATGGTCTACCTGAAGAAGGACGTCTCCAAGCTGCACACCGAGCCCGAGTTCGCGGACTACCAGCAGGTACTGCGCAAGTACGTCGAGCAGTAGCCCGGACGCCTTCCACAGCCGGGTCCGCCCGTCGCCGCAGCCCGCCACCCGCCGCCCGCCGCCCGCCGCCCGCCAGGAGGAACGCCTCCCCGGGCGGCGCCTCCGCCCTCGGGGGATGATGACGGAGGGAGCGTCGAAGCTCACCGAGCGTAGCGAAGAGGGCGTCCGCGTTCGATCCTGCGGAAAGCGGGCAGACGGGGCGCCTCGATACGGCGAGCGAAGGAGCCCCGCATGGCCGATCCGGCGAAGTCATCCGCGCGGAACCCGCACGGCGGTACGGCCCCCGGGGCCGAAGCCGGGTCCGGGTCCGCCGGAACCGGGGTCATCGAGACCAACGTGCCGGCCCGGCTGGACCGGCTGCCGTGGTCCCGCTGGCACTGGCGGATCGTGATCGGCCTGGGCACCGTCTGGATCCTGGACGGCCTTGAGGTGACGATCGTCGGCAACATGGCGGCCAGGCTCGCGCAGCCCGGCAGCGGCATCGCCATCTCGACGACGCAGGTGACGACGATCGCGGCCGCCGTGTACGTGGCGGGCGCCTGCGCCGGCGCACTGTTCTTCGGCTGGCTGACCGACCGGCTCGGGCGCAAGAAGCTGTTCATGGTGACGCTCGCCGTCTACCTGGCGGCGACCGCCGTGACCTCGCTGTCCTGGACGGCCTGGTTCTTCTTCCTCTGCCGCTTCTTCACCGGGTTCGGCATCGGCGGCGAGTACGCGGCGATCAACTCGGCGATCGACGAACTGATCCCGGCCCGGGTGCGCGGCCGGATCGACCTGATCATCAACGGCAGCTTCTGGATCGGCGCCGCGCTCGGCGCCTTCGCCTCCGTCGCACTGCTGAACACCGCGCTGTTCGCCACCGACGTGGGCTGGCGGCTCGCCTTCGGGATCGGTGTCGTGCTGGGCCTGGTGATCCTGCTGGTCCGCCGGCACGTCCCGGAGAGCCCGCGCTGGCTGTTCACCCACGGGCGGGCGCCGGAGGCCGAGGAGGTGGTGGCCGAGGCCGAGCGGATCGTGGAGCGGGAGACCGGCCGACCACTGCCGGCCGTCACCGACCGGCCGATCCTGATCCGCGAGCGCGGCCCGCTCGGCTTCGTCACGATCGCCCGCACCGTGATCCGCCGCTACCCGCGCCGCACGGTGCTCGGCCTCTCGCTCTTCATCGGGCAGGCGTTCCTGTACAACGCCGTGACCTTCGGCTACGCCGTCATCCTGACCCTCTACTTCGACGTGCCGGAGGGCGACACCGGCTACTACTTCGCGGTCATCGCGGTCGGCAACTTCCTCGGCCCGCTGCTGCTGGGCCACCTCTTCGACTCGGTCGGGCGGGTGCCGATGATCGCCGGCACGTACATCGGCTCCGGCGTGCTGCTGTTCGGCACCGCCGCACTGTTCCAGCAGGGCGCGCTGAGCGCGGCCGGCATGACGGCCTGCTGGACGGCCGTGCTGTTCCTGGCCTCGGCGGGGGCGAGTGCGGCCTACCTGACGGTCAGCGAGATCTTCCCGCTGGAGACCAGGGCGATGTGCATCGCCTTCTTCTACGCCGTCGGCACGGCGGTCGGCGGCATCAGCGGCCCGCTGCTCTTCAACGGCCTGGTGAGCAGCGGGAAGGTCTCCGACACGACGCTCGCGTTCTGCATCGGGGCGGCGCTGATGACGGCCGCGGGGCTGGTCGAGGCCGCGATCGGCGTGCGGGCGGAACGGCGCAGCCTGGAGGACCTGGCGGCCCCGCTGAGCGCTGTCGAAGCGGCGGACCGCTAGGAGTCCGCGACGCCCGGCCGGGGTCGTCGCGGCGGCCTCCTCGGCGGACACCGCCGGCCCGGCGAAGCCCCCGCCGATGACCAGGATCCGTGTCAACTCGCCTACCCCTCAGTGCGTTTGCCACCGTCCCGAAGTCCAGGGCAGTGGCGCAGCCGGGCCGGCTGCGCGGCGCTGCGGTGGATCGGCCCGCCCGGGAATCGCTCAGCCATCCGGCCGTCGAAGGACGCATCGGAGATTTTCTGATGAATCATCAGACTTCTTTGGTGTCAGCCATGTTGTCCGCGCGAGCCCCATCGATCTGCGGTTAGCATGCGGGGCGTTCCGTTCGGAGACGAATTGCCCGGGAGGGCCGGCTTGAGCTGCCGAGATCGGAGCCGGGCAGGCCAGGAGGAGAGTTCATGCACGAGTCCTTAAAGCACGTCCAGCCCATCAGCGAGGGCCCGACCGCGGGCGACGTCGCGCTGCCGCCGGGCCTGCCGTACCCGGACGGGTGGGCCTCGGTCGGCTTCGCCGACGAGCTCAAGCCCGGCACGGTGCTCACCCGCCGGCTGGCCGGGGAGGACGTCGTGCTGTACCGGCTGCGGAGCGGGCGGATCCGCGCGATCCGCCCCTACTGCCCGCACCTGGGGGCCCACCTCGGCCTCGCCGAGGTGGAGGGCGACGACCTGGTCTGCCCCTTCCACCGCTTCGCCTTCGACCCGGACGGCCGGTGCGTGCGGACCGGGTACGGCTCCGCGCCGCCGAAGGCCTCCCTGGCGCAGCTCCCGGTGCGCGAGGTGAACGACGCCGTCTTCGTCTGGCGCCACCACGACGGCCGGCAGCCGGACTGGGAGATCCCGGCGTGGCACACGCTCGGGCACCAGCCGCCCCGGCACGCCGCCTGGGAGATGGCCGGCTACGCCCAGGACGTCATGGAGAACGCGGTGGACCTGGGCCACTTCGTCACCCTGCACGGCTGGCCCAGCGGCGAGTTGGCGGCCCCGATCGACTGGGACGGCACGCGCTTCCACGTCTCGATGCGGGTGCAGGAGGACTTCCCGCTGCTGGGCCGGCGCCAGGTCGAGATCGAGGTCGACGGTTACGGCCTCGCCTGTCTGCACACCGACGTGCACACCCCGGCCCTCGGTCTGAAGATGTGCTCGCTGGTGATGGCCACCATGGTCGCGCCCGGCCGGATGCAGTTCCGGCAGGCGAGCCGGTTCTCCTTCGACGAGCCGTCCCGGCTGCCGCCCGTGCTCGGCAGGGCGGTCAGCCGGTCGCTGTCGAGCCTGCTGGCGGGTCCGATGTTCAAACGGAGCTGCGAGTTCACGGCGGCCGACTTCCCGATCTGGTCCACCAAGAAGTACCTGTCGCCGCCCCGGCTCGCCCCGGGCGACGGGCCGATCGGCGCCCTGCGGCACTGGGCCCGGCAGTTCTACCCGCCGGACCACCAGGAACGCCTGTCCGTGCCGGTCGCCCTCACGGTCCGGGCCGAGAACGGTGCCCGCAGCGGGCTCGCCAAGCCCTGAGCGGACGTACGGACGGCCGGTCGGGGCCCGGGTCGGGGCCCGACCCGCCGTCTGCTCAACTCGGGAGCCGGCCGCCGAGCAGGAAGGCGGTGAACGGCGCGAGCACCCGGGGGTCGGTGAAGTCCACACCGTGCGCGGTCGTGTCGAAGGTGACCATCGCCGCCCGGTGCCCGAAGGCGCGCTGGGTCTGCCGGGCGCCGTTGTAGGTGGTGTCGGGGTCGTACCGGTTCTGCAGCATCAGGATGTTGCGCGGGCCGTCCGGGTCGGCCCGGACCGGCGGCTCCTTCGGGCCGTAGTGCCAGAAGGCGCACGGCCAGACGTTGCCGCTCATGCCGTTGGTCAGCGGGTAGCGGGCCCGGTCGGCGGCGGTGCGGACGGCGTAGGCGGCCGGGTCGCGGGGCCAGGCCGAGTCGCCGCAGATCACCGCGAACTGGGCCGCGAGGAAGTTGTCGGGGATGACCTGCGGCAGCGGGCTGGCACCCGAGCCGCCGGTGCCCGCGCCCGCCGGCATCGGAGCCGTAACCGTAACCGGGGCCTGGGCCTGGGCCTGAGTCGTGTCGCGCTCCTCGGCCAGTTGCAGGACCCGCGCTCCGAGGGGGTAGTAGCTCGGCTTGACCAGCGAGGCGTAGACGACGCTGCGCAGGCCGCCGCCGGTGAGCAGCCGGCCGCCCGACAGCGGCAGCGGGTCGCGGTCGACCTCGCCGGCCAGCCGCAGGTAGCTCGCCCGGACCGCCTCGGGGGTGGCGCCGAGGTGCAGGGTGGCGTCCTGGGCGGCGACGAAGCGGGCCAGGGCCGGGAAGGAGTCGGCGAAGCCCTCGCTGAACAGCCTGAACCCCTGCTCCAGCCCGCCCGGCGGCACCGTGCTGTCCAGCACCACGCGGTCGGTGTGCGAGGGGAAGAGGGTGGCGTAGACCTGGCCGAGGTAGGTGCCGTACGAGCTGCCCAGGTAGGAGATCCGGGGCAGGCGCAGGGCGGCCCGGATCCGGTCCAGGTCGCGGGCCGAGTTGGCCGTGGTCACGTCGGCCAGGTAGCCGCCGCTCGCGGCCGCGCAGCCGTCGGCCACCCGCTGGGCCTGGTCGAGGTTGGCGGTGATCGAGCCGTCGGGGCCGGGGAAGGGGTAGTTGAGCTGGGCGTCCCGGTCGACGGCGGACAGGTCGCAGTGGACCGGGGTGCTGTTGCCCACCCCCCGCTCGTCGAAGCCGATCAGGTCGTAGGAGCGCAGGACGTCCGCCGGCAGCAGCTTCGCCATCTCGCCCGGGTAGTCGAGTCCGGAGCCGCCCGGCCCGCCCGGCACCACGGCCAGGGTGCCGCGCCGGTGGGCGGGGTCGGCGGTGCGCAACCGGGAGACGGTGAGGGTGATCGTGCCGGCGTCCGGGTCCTGGTAGTCCCGCGGCACCCGCAGGGTCGCGCACTGCTGGCGCGGGTCGCGGGGGAACGGCACCCCGTTGGCGTTCGGGGTCGGCGCGGGGCAGGGCCCCCAGGAGAGCTGGGCCGCCGGGGCCGCGACGGCGGTCGGTGCGAGTGGTGCGGCGAGCAGGAGGGCGGCGGTGAGCAGCGCGCCGCCGGCGCGGGCCGTGGTACGGCCGGTAGGTCGGGTCATACGTCCGACGCTAGGACTGCTGAGGTGTCGTCAGCCTCGGCGCGGGGGTGGAGAATTCGCCGGAGTGCTTCTCCACCCGGCTCCACCCGGCTCCACCCGGCTCCACCTCGGGGGTGAGTGCGACCCGGGCGGGCCGGTGTCGGCCCGCCCGGCGTCGGACCGGACCGACGCGTGGGCCCCCCCCCACTCCGGGTGTCCCCAGCTGCTGCCCACCTTGGTGATGGTGTCGCCCTTGGCGTAGGAGCGGGTGCAGGGGCAGGTGCCGGGGAAGCGGGCGGCCAGGGTCCGCGAACCGCCCGAGGAGCGCTTCTTCGCCGTGGACGAGCCGGCCGACGAGCCGGCCGACGAACCCGCCGACGAGGAGACCGACGAGGAGGCCGGGCGGGCGGCCCGCGCCGGGGTGGTCCGGGCCGGGTCCGGCTCGGGGAGGTCGGCGGCGGTTCCGCCCGCGGCCTGCTGCTGGCGGGCGGCGTCGCTGGCGGCCTTGTCGGCGATGGCGTTCAGCGGGTCGCCGTTCACCTGGTGGGCGGGGACGTACACGAAGGTGACGTCCCGCCCGGTCAGCAGCTCGTCGATGTGCTGGATCAGCTCGCGGTTGGCGACGGGCTTGCCAGCGGCGGTCTTCCAGCCGTTGCGCTTCCAGCCGACCAGCCACTTGGTCACCGCGTCGCGGGTGTACGTGCTGTCGAGCCGGACCTCCAGCGGGACGGCCGGGTCCGTCGACGCCAGCAGCTGCTCCAGCGCCGTCAGCTCGCCCACGTTGTTGGTGCTGTGCCCGAGCGGACCGGCCTGCCAGCGCTGGGGCGCCCCGGCGGCGTCCGCCACCACGTAGGCCCAGGCCGCCGGACCGGGGTTGCCCTTGGCTGCTCCGTCACACGCTGCAATGACTCGTTCGACCATGCCCCGATCATGCCAGGACGTGGCAGGCCGGGGCCAAATCGGTCAGGCGCGGAGCAGCAGCAGGAGCAGGGCGGCGGACCAGCTGAAGTTGGTCGAGTTCCGCCCCTCCCCCGTCAGCGGGTCGTAGTTCTCCCGCAGCGGACCGTCGCCGCCGAGCCCGGCTGCCGTGGCCAGGAGCCGGTCCGTCGCCCGGCGGGCGTCCTGGTTCCAGCCGTACCGGCGCAGGCCTTCGATGGCGAAGTAGGTCTGGTCGATCCAGGCCAGCCCGCGCCAGTACCCGGCGGGGTCGAAGGAGGGCGAGCTGCGGGCGACGGTCGGGAACGGCAGCGCGGTGCCGAACTCGGCCGGGTCGAGCAGGAGCCCGCGGACCGCACGGGCCTGGGCGGGCGAGGCGGTGCCGGACCAGAGCGGGATGGCGCCCTCGATGCCGCGCCCGCGCGCGGTGAGGCGGGCGCCGGTGGCCAGGTCGGTGTCGTGGAACCAGCCCGTGGCCGGGTCGAACATGGTGTCGCGCACGGCCCGGTCGATCGCCTCGGCCCGTCCGCGCAGCCGCTGGGCGGCGGTGCGGTCGCCGAGTTCGGCGGCGATGGCGGCCAGGGCCCGGTGGTCGGCGGCCAGGTAGGCGTTGAGGTCGACGGAGCGCTGGGTGAGCGACCAGCCCAGCAGGGCCCCCTGCGCGCTGCGGTTGGCGACGACGGCGGCGCCGAGGGCGGCGTCGAAGCGCGGCGCGTTGTCCATGCCGGACTCCCAGGCCGCCGCCGCCAGGCAGTCCGCCGGGGCGGCGTTGCCCGGGTCGACGGTGGCGCCGTACTCGCACAGCCCTTCGCCGTCGTGGTCCCGGGTGCGGTACCACCAGTCCTGGTAGGCGGTCAGTTTGGGCAGCAGCTCGCGCAGGAACGCCCGGTCGCCGCCGCGTCGGTACACCTCCCAGACGGCCCAGGAGGCCAGCGGGGGCTTGGAGTTGCGCTCGTTCCAGTTGCCGCCGCCGGTGCTCGGGTCGTTGTAGAAGACGCAGTCCGGGATCATCCCGGCGTCCTGCGGGCGGTCGGCGGAGTCGGGGCGGATCTGGTGGTCGAACATCGCCCGGATCTGGTCGGCGGCCAGGTCGGGGGCGAAGACGGCGGTGCCGGCGGCCTGCTTCCAGGTGTCCCAGGCCCAGACCCCGCTGAACCACTTGTACGAGAGCGTGGGCGTGACGGCGTCGTGCCGGATCCGCCCGGCCGGGCTGCGCCAGTTGGTGACCAGGGTCTGCACGCACTTGACGGCCGTCCGGCGGCGCGCGGCGGGGACGCCCTCGGTCGCCCGGGCGACGTACCCGGCCCAGCGGGCGGCGCCCGCCGTGGCGACCCGGTCGGGGGCGCGCAGCGCGGCGTCCGCCTCGGCGACGGCGCGGGCGTGCTCGGCGTCGGTGAAGGTGTAGCTCTCGGCCCAGTCCAGGGTGCGGGCCGCGCCCGGGGCCAGCCGGACGGCCCCGGCCAGTTCGGTGCGGTGGCCGTCGCCGCTGACGGTGGTGCGCACCGGCGCCGCGTGGCGGACTTCGAAGCGCTCGGTGCCGTCGGTGAGGTAGTCCCAGGTCTGCCGTACCCGGGCGAACCGGACGGCGATGCCGCGTTCGGCGGCGACCAGGGCGGGGGCGTCGTGCTGGGGGCCGGTGGCCGGGCGCAGCAGGGTCCCGGTCCAGGCGACCTGGAGGGTCCGCTCGGCCGGGCCGCCGTTGGCCAGCCGGGCCCTGACCAAGGCGGTGCGGTTGCCGGCGAAGCGCAGTTCCAGGGTGAGCGCCAGGCGGCCGCCGAGGTCGTAGGACTGGCGCAGCAGTCCGGGCAGCGAGGTGAGCCGGGGGGCGCCGCCGGCGGCGAGGTCCAGGATCCTTCCCTGCTCGGTCAGTTGGAGGCGGTTGAGGCCGTCGCTGAGCCACCACGGGTATTCCTGGGCGAGGTGGAGCGGGCCGGTGAAGCCGCCGAGCGGGTCCTGCGGGCGCGGCAGGGCGTAGGCGTGCCAGGCGCCGAGGTCGGCAAAGACGTTGATCGGGTTGTTGCCGGTGGCGTCGCCGGGGTAGGCCTGCGCGGGGGTGCCGTGCAGGTCGAGGACGTCGGCGTAGCGGTCGGAGAGGGCGGACGGGTCGGCCAGGTCGGACAGGTCCGGCAGGTCGGACGGGGCGGCCTGCCGGTCGTCGGCGTGGGCGGTCGGCGCGACGCCGCCGGCCACGGCGAGGGCGGTGCCGGTGGCGGCGGTGGCGGCCAGGAGTCGGCGGCGGGACAACGGCGTCATGTGCGCTCCTCGGCGGGCGTGGACGGGGGCGTGGACTGAGACGGAGGTGGGGAGGCCGGATCGGGGCCGGCCGCGGGGACGCGGACGACGGCGGCGCCGAGCGGCGCGAGGGTGAGGCCCCGGCCGGTGTCGGCCCCGGTGAGCAGGTCGGTGCCGGGCCGGTCCAGCGCCACCCGGCATGCGGCGGGGCCGTGGTTGAGCAGGAACAGGTAGTCGGTGCCGTCGGCGGCGCGGCGGCGGGTGGCCTCGACGCCGGCCGGCAGGCCGGGCAGTTCGGCGCCCACCCCGGCTTCGGCGAGCGGCAGGTCGAGCACCCGGCCGACGTCCGCGCCGAGGTGGCAGCCGAGGTACCAGGCGCTGCCGGTGCCGTGGCGGTGCCGGGTGACGGCGGGCAGGCCGGCCAGCTCGCCGGAGGCGTAGCGGGCGACGGTCTCGGCGCCCTCGGTGTCGATCCATTCGCTCCAGTGCTCGGCCCGCAGCTCCGGCCCGCCGTCGTCGAGCCGCACGGTGGTGGCGGCACCGTCGGGGATCGGCCAGTGCTCGTCCACGACGAGGCCGAACAGCGGCCGCAGCGGCCCGGGGTGGCCGCCGGGGTGGAGGTGGTCGTGCCGGTCGCTGATGCCGCTGAACGGGCCGCAGACCAGGTGGCCGCCTGCTTGGACGAAGGCGGTGAGCCGGTCGGCGGTGGCGGTGTCGAGCAGGTACAGGTTGGGGGCGAGCAGCAGCCGGTAGCCGTCGAGGTCGCCGGTGGGCGGCACGAAGTCGACGGTCACGCCGCGGTCGTGGAGGGCCGCGTACCAGGGCCGGAGCAGGTCGAGCCAGCGCATCCGCGCGGAGGGGTGGTCGTCCAGCTCCAGTGCCCACCAGCTGTCCCAGTCGAGCAGGACGGCCGCCCGCCCGCGGATCCGGCTGCCCGCGATCTCGCCGAGCCGGCGCAGCTCGGCCCCGAACCGGACGGTCTCCCGCCAGCCGCGCGAGGAGGTGCCGCGGTGCGGGAGCATCGCGCTGTGGAACTTCTCGGCCCCGGCGACGGAGGCGCGCCACTGGAAGTGCAGTACGCCGTCCGCGCCCCGGGCCAGCGCCTGGAGCGACCAGAGCCGGTACAGGCCGGGCCGTTTGGGCAGGTTGACGGGGCGCCAGCTGACGGCCGAGGGGGCCTGTTCCATCAGCAGCCACGGCTTGCCGCCCTTGAGGGAGCGCATCAGGTCGTAGTTCATGGCCGCGTTGACGTGTGTGCGGGGGTCGGCCGGGTCGGGGTAGGCGTCGTCGGAGACGAGGTCCTCGTGGCGGCTCCACTCCCAGTAGTCCAGCGACTTGAGCATCGACATGAAGTTGGTGGTGACGGGCACGCCCGGTGAGACCTCGTCGAGGACGGCCTTCTCGGTGCGGTGCAGGGCCAGCAGCGCGTCGGAGCAGAACCGGCGCCAGTCCAGCAGTTGGGTCGGGTTGACCGGCCCCGGCGCGGCGCGCGGCGGTTCGATCTCGTCGAACGAGCCGTAGCGCTGCGACCAGAACGCCGTTCCCCAGGAGCGGTTGAGTTCGTCGACGTCGCCGTGCCGCTCGCGCAGCCAGCGCCGGAAGTCGGCGGCGGACGCGGGGCAGAAGCACTCCTGGACGTGGTCGCCGTACTCGTTGTGGATGTGCCACAGGGCGAGTGCGGGGTGGTCGTGGTAGCGCTCGGCCAGGGCCCGGGTGAGCCGGGCGGCGGCGGCCCGGTAGACGGCGGAGGAGGGGCAGTAGTGCTGGCGCGAGCCGAACTCCAGCCGGACGCCGTCGGCGGTGACGGGCAGCAGCTCGGGGTGGGCGCGGACCAGCCAGGCGGGCGGCGAGGCGGTGGCGGTGGCCAGGTCGACGGCGATGCCGTGGCCGTGGACGAGGTCGAGGAGGCGGTCCAGCCAGCCGAAGTCCCAGCTGTCGGCGGCGGGTTGGAGCCGGGCCCAGGAGAAGACCCCGACGGTGACCAGGTTGACGCCGGCCTCGGCCATCAGCTTCACGTCCTCGGCCCACACCTCCTCGGACCACTGCTCGGGGTTCCAGTCCCCGCCGTAGAGGAGGCCGGGGACGCGGGTGAGTGCGCCTGCGCGGGAAGGGGTGCGGGAGGTCATGCGGGGGGTCATGCGGGGGGTCATCCTTTCAGCGCTCCGCCGAGCAGGCCGGCCACGAACTGCCGCTGGAAGACCAGGAAGAGCAGCACCAGCGGGAGGGTGGCCAGCAGGGAGCCAAGCATGAGGCCGGAGTAGTCGACGTGGGTCAGCCCGGTCAGCGTGTTGAGCGCCACCGGCACGGTGTACTTGTCCTCGGTGTTGAGCATCAGCAGCGGCCAGATGAAGCTGTTCCACTGGCCCATGAAGGTGAAGATCACGAGCGCGCCCAGCTGCGGCCGCACGCACGGCAGGACGACCTGGTAGAAGGTGCGCAGTTCGCCGGAGCCGTCGATGCGCGCCGACTCCAGGAGTTCGTCGGGAAAGTCCAGGAAGCCCTGGCGCATCAGCAGGATGCCGAAGGAGTTGGCCAGGAAGGGCAGGATGACCGCCTGGTAGCTGTCGATCCAGCCGACGCTGGCCATCATCTGGAACAGCGGGACGAGCAGCACCTGGAGCGGGATCATCATGGTCGCGAGCACCAGCCCGAGCAGCAGCCCGCGGCCCCGGAACCGGTACTTGGCCAGCCCGTAGCCGCACATGGCCGACAGCAGGGAGCTCAGCGCGGTGTAGACGACGGCGACGCCGAGACTGTTGAGCAGCACCCGGCCGAAGCCGATGCTCTGCTGGAGGTGCGCCAGGTTGCGCAGCAGTTCCCCGCCGGGCAGGAACGGCGGCGGGGAGTGGAAGAGTTCGGAGCTGCTGTGGGTGCTGGCGATCAGCATCCAGGCGAACGGCACCAGGCTGACGACGGCGCCGAGGGCGAGCACGGCCAGGACGGCGCCGCGGCCGAGCCGGGCGGTCAGCGGGCGGGCCACCGGTGGGCGGACGGCCGCCGGCCGGGCGGGCCGGGGGCGGGCGGAGGTGGTGCTCATCGGCGGCGTTCCCTTCCGTAGAACCGGAACTGGAGGAGGGAGACGGCCGCGATGACCAGCACCACGACCCAGGCGATCGCGGCCGCGTACCCGAAGTCGAGCTGCTGGAAGCCGACCTTGTACAGGTAGACCACCGGGGTGAGGGTCGCGTCGCCGGGGCCGCCGCGCGTCAGCACGTAGTTCTCGTCGAAGAGTTGGAGCGTGCCGATGGTGGAGGTGATGACGCAGAACAGCACCACCGGCCGCAGCTGCGGCAGGATCACGCTGGTGTAGGTGCGCAGCGTGCCCGCGCCGTCGAGGGCGGCGGCCTCGTACTGGTCCCGGCCGATGGCGTGCAGGCCGGCGAGCAGGATGACGGCGTTGTAGCCGGTCCAGCGCCAGGTGACCGAGCCGATCAGGGAGATCCGGGCCCAGGTGGGCGAGTTGAGCCAGTCGACGGGGCCTGCGCCCAGGCCGTGCAGGAGCTGGTTGGCCAGGCCTCCGTCGGTGCGCAGCAGCACCTGGAAGACGACGGCGTAGGCGACGAGCGTGGTGACGGCGGGCAGGAAGAAGACGGCCCGCCAGCCGGCCCGGAAGCGCAGCCAGGACTGGTTCAGCAGGACGGCCAGCACCAGCGCCAGCCCGATCATCACGGGCACCTGGACGGCCAGGATCATCCCGGTGTTGACCAGGGAGTGCAGGAAGGCCGGGTCGTCCAGCATGCGCCGGTACTGGTCCAGGCCGACCCAGACGGTGGCGCCGTCCCGGCGGGCGGTGAAGCTCTGGTAGAGGCTGGCGCCGAGCGGATAGGCGAAGAAGAGGATGAAGAGCACGGCCGTGGGCCCGGCGAAGAGCCAGGCCGCGGAGCGTGGCAGCCGTCGTCGCCGGGTGGGCGTGGTGCGCGCGGGTGCGGCGGCCATCCGGGGGGCGGGGGCCTGGAGACTGGTCATGGCGCGTGTCCCTACGGGGCCGGCTGGCGACTGGTCGCGGTGGCGATCTGGCGGGCGGCGGAGCGCAGCACGGTGCCGGGGTCGGCTCCGTTGTGCAGCACCTGGTTGACGGCGGTGTTGACGATGTCGCCGGCCTTGGAGTCGTCGGCGGTGGTCTCGACGGTGGGGATGGACCGGGCGAGGTCGGCGAAGAGCCGCATGGCGGGCTGGTTCGCGTAGTACGGGTCCGGCTGCTGGAAGTACGGGTCGTCCAGGGCCGGGAGGTAGGCGGGGAAGAGGCCTTCGTGTTCCATCATCGAGGCCTGGTTGGCCCGGTCGGCGAGCAGGAAGGAGAGGAATTCCCAGGCGAGTTCGGGGTTCTTGCTCTGTGCGGTGACGGAGAGGGTGGAGCCGCCGCTGTTGGAGGTGCGGCAGCCGCCGGGGTCGAACGCGGGCAGGGGGACGACGCCGAACCTGCCGTTCAGGTCGGCCATGTCGCCGGTGAGGGTGCCGTCCCACCAGGCGGCGGTGGGGGTGGTGGAGGCCTTGCCGTCGTGGGTGCCGGAGACCAGGCCGTCCCAGCCGTTCTCGAAGTCGACCAGGCCCCGGTCGACGAGCTGCTTCATCAGGGTGAGCGCCCGTTCGGCGGCGGGTGAGGCGACGGCGACCTTGCCGTCGACGAACCAGCCTTGGCCCTGTTGTTGGAGCAGCAGGGCGAACATGCTGTCCTGCTTGGCGTCCAGGATGAGCAGTTTCTTGCCGGTGCGGTCCTTGAGGGTGGTGCCGGCGGCGAGGTAGTCGTCCCAGGTGGTGAGGGTGGCGGGGTCGATTCCGGCCTGCTGGAAGTGGTCGCGGCGGTAGAAGAGGGCGCACGGGCCGCTGTCCCAGGGCAGTGCGAGAACGCGGCCGCCCGCGTCGGTGACGGTGCGCCAGACGGACGGTGCGAAGTCCTTCGCGAGGCCGCCGGCCCGGCTGGTCAGGTCCACCAGCGCGTGGGGGAAGTTGCCGATGTAGGTGGGCATTCGGTGGCCCTCGACGGTCAGCACGTCGGGGAGTCCGCTGCCGGCTCCGAGTCCGACGGTGATCTTGTCGTAGGCGTTGTCGTAGCCGATGTCGACGACGTCGACGGTGGTGCCGGGGTGGGCCTGTTCGAAGGCCTTGCCGAGCCGTTGCATGGCCTTGGCGGCGACGTCCCAGGACCAGATGGTGATCTTCCCGGCGGCCTTGCCGCCCGAACTCGCGTCCAGCCGTTTGGCGTCGGGGGCGCCGGCGCCGCCGGTGGCGCAGCCCGTCGCCCCGGTCAGCAGCAGCGCGCCGCCCGCGAGCCCGGCGCCGAGGACCCGGCGCCGGGTGGGGCCCGGTCCGGATCCGGCCCGGTTGCCCGCCGGAGCGTCAAGGCGTCTGTGCCGGGTGCCGGTTGAGTTCTTTCCTCCCGACATCTTGCCTCCTGAAGAGTGAATGCCGAATGCTGTATACAGAACTCAGCACACACAGTGCCGTCAAGGCTTGTGACCGAAATCGCGGAAGGTGCCAGGATGACCGCACGCGCCCCCCGGACCCACCCGTACATCCCCAACGCCGCCCCCGACGTGAAGAAGGCCATGCTGGCGGCGATCGGCGCGCACAGCGTCGAGGAGTTCTACGCCGACATCCCCGCCGAGCTCCGCCTGGACCGCCCGCTGCGACTGCCCGAGCCACTCGGCTCCGAGGCGCAACTGGTCGCCCACATGGAGGAGTTGCTCGCCCGCAACACCGCCGTCCCGCCCGGCCGCAGCTTCCTCGGCGCCGGCTGCTACCGCCACCACGTGCCCGCCGTGGTCGACGAGGTCGTCAACCGCAGCGAGTTCCTCACCGCCTACGCCGGCGAGCCGTACGAGGACCACGGCCGCTTCCAGGCCCTGTGGGAGTACCAGTCGCTGATGGCCGAACTGCTGGCCGTCGACGTCGTCAACGTGCCGACCTACGACGGCTTCCAGGCCGCCGCCACCGCACTGCGGATGGCCGGCCGGGCCACCGGGCGCCGCCGCCTCCTCCTGGTCGGCGACCTCGACCCGGACAAGCTCTCCCGGATCCGCGACTACGTGCGCGGCGTCCACGACCTCGCACTCGTCCCGGCCGAACCCGGGGCCGTCCGCGCCGCCCTCGCCGCCGGCGACGCCGCCGCCGTCTTCGCCGAACTGACCGACCACTGCGGCCGCATCGACCCCGAACTGCCGCAGTACGTCGAACTCGCCCACCAGGCAGGCGCGCTGGCCGTCGTCGGCGCCAACCCGCTGAGCCTCGGCGTGCTCGCCCCGCCCGCCTCCTTCGGCGCCGACCTCACCTGCGGCGACCTCCAGCCGCTCGGCATCCACCCCAGCTTCGGCGGCGGCAACGCGGGCTTCATCGCCAGCGCGGACGACGAACGCCTGGTGGCCGAGTACCCGAGCCGCCTCTTCGGCCTCACCCCCACCGACGTGCCGGGCGAGTACGGCTTCGGCGACGTCGCCTACGAGCGGACCTCCTTCGCCGTGCGCGAGGAGGGCAAGGAGTGGGTCGGCACCGCCGCCGCCCTGCACGGCATCGCCGCCGGGGTCTACCTCTCGCTGATGGGGCCGCACGGCATGCGCGAGATCGGCGAGACCATCCTCGCCAACACCGCCTACGCCCGCCGGCGCCTCGCCCAGGCCCCCGGCGTGGAACTCGCCGACCCCGAGGCCGTCCACTTCGCCGACTTCACCCTCCGCTACACCGGCGGGCGCACCGCCGCCGAGGTCGCCGCCGCACTGCTCGCCCGCGGCCTGCACGCCGGCACCCCGGCCGGGGAACACGAGGGCCGCTACTGCGTCACCGAGCTCCACACCCAGGCCGACATCGACCGCCTCGCCACCGCCCTTGAGGAGATCGTCAAGTGACGGACCGTCAGACCAGTGGCAAGACCGACCCGCGGATCGCCCCCAAGCCCGCCCTGCGCCGCTTCCACCAGGCCCGCTGGGACGAGAAACTGATCTTCGAACTGGGCGCGCCCGGCGAACGCGGCATCCTGCCGCCGACCCCCGGCCCCGGCGTCACCGCCGCCGTCGGCAGCCCCGCCGACCGCCTGCCCGCCGCGCTGCGCCGCGCCACCCCGGCCGCGCTGCCCGAACTCGGCCAGCAGCAGGTGCTCCGCCACTACCTGCGGCTCTCCCAGGAGAACCTCGGCGCCGACCTCAACGTCGACGTCGGCCAGGGCACCTGCACCATGAAGTACAGCCCCAAGGTCAACGACGCCTTCGTCCGCGACCCGCGCATCGCCGCCCTGCACCCGGCCCAGGACTCCTCGACCGTCCAAGGGGCGCTCGAACTCGTCCACCGGCTGGAGCAGTTGCTCAAAGAGGTCTCCGGCATGGACCGGGTCTCACTGCAACCCGGCGCCGGCTCCGCCGCGATCTGGACCAACGTCTCCGTCATCCGCGCCCACTTCGCCGCCCGCGGCGAGCTGGAACAGCGCGACGAGGTCATCACCACCGCCTTCTCGCACCCCTCCAACGCCGCCTGCGCCAAGACCGCCGGCTTCAAGGTGATCACCCTGCACCCGGACGCGGACGGCTACCCCGACATCGAGGCGCTGCGCGCCGCCGTCGGCCCGCGCACCGCCGCGCTGCTCATCACCAACCCCGAGGACACCGGGATCTACAACCCCCGGATCGCCGAGTTCGTCCGCATCGTGCACGCGGCCGGCGGCCTGTGCGCCTACGACCAGGCCAACGCCAACGGCGTCCTCGGCATCACCCGGGCCCGCGAGGCCGGCTTCGACCTGTGCCACTTCAACCTGCACAAGACCTTCTCCACCCCGCACGCCTGCGGCGGCCCCGCCGCCGGCGCCTGCGGCGTCACCGCCGAGCTCGCGCCCCACCTGCCCAGCCCCACCGTCGAGTTCGACGGCGAGCGGTACGTCCTGGACCACGACCGGCCGGAGTCCATCGGCAAGATCCGCCCCTACCTGGGCGTCGTCCCGAACCTGGTCCGCGCCTACGCCTGGATCATGTCGATGGGCGCCGCGGGGCTGCGCGAGGTGGCCGAGACCGCCGTGCTCAACAACAACTACCTGATGCACCAGGTCCAGCGGATCCGCGGCGTCTCCGTGCCCTACGCCAAGGGGCGGCCGCGCGTCGAGCAGGTCCGCTACAGCTGGCAGCAGCTCAACGAGGACACCGGCCTGCACAGCGAGGATCTCGGCTACCGCGCCGCCGACTTCGGCACCCACTACTGGACCAGCCACCACCCGTACGTCGTCCCCGAGCCGATGACGCTGGAGCCGACCGAGTCCTACTCCCGCGCCGACCTCGACGAGTACGCCGCGATCCTCGCCGAGGTCGCCCGCGAGGCCTACGAGGACCCGGAGACCGTCCGTACGGCCCCGCACAACTCCACCGTGCACCGCATCCGGCACGAGCCGCTGGACGACCCGGCGGTCTGGGCCGTCAGCTGGCGCGCCTACCGCCGCAAGGTCCTCGGCGAGCAGCCGTGACGACGGGCCCCGGGGCCGGTCGCCCAACTTCCGCCGCCCGCCCGGCAGGTGGGAACCCGACGACCGGCCCCACCGTCGGGCTCGTGGTCAACCCGGTCGCCGGACTCGGCGGCCGGGTCGGCCTCAAGGGCAGCGACGGCGCCGAGGTCCAGCAGCGGGCCCGCGCCCTCGGCGCCCGGCCGGCCGCGAGCTCCCGCGCTGAACTGATGCTCCGTCAGTTTGCCCTGCTCGCACCGCAACTGACCCTGCTCACGGCGGCCGGGCCGATGGGTGCGGACGCGGCACGGGCGGCCGGCCTCGACGCGACGGTGGTCCACCGGCCCGCCGGCCCGGGCACCACGGCGGCGGACACCCGCGCGGCCGGCCGCGCCCTCGTCACGGCCGGGGGCCCCCCGCCGCGGGTGCGACGCGGGCCCCGCGCGCGCCCCGCCCCCGCACCCGCCCCCTCCCCCCGGGCCCCCCCGGCGGCGCCCCCCCGCGGGGCCGGCCGCGCCCGGCACCCGCCCCGCGCCGGCCTGCTGCTGGTCTGCGGCGGCGACGGCACGGCCCGCGACGTCCTCGACGCGCTCGACGCACTCGGCCCGCTCGGCACGCTCGGTCCGGAGCCAGGACCGCCCGTCCTCGGCATCCCGGCCGGCGTCAAGATGCACTCCGCCGTCTTCGCCGTCCACCCCCGCGCCGCCGCCGAGGTGGCCGCCGCCTGGGCAGGCGGCGGCGTCCGGCTCGCGTCCGCCGAGGTCGTGGACCGCGACGAGGCGGCGCTACGCGAGGGCCGGGTGTCCGCCCGCCTGCACGGGTGGCTGACCGTCCCGGTCCTGCCCGCCCGGGTCCAGCAGCGCAAGACCGGCAGCTCCACCGCCGACCCCGAGGCGCTGGGCGGCATCGCCGCCGAGGTCGCCGAGCGCGGCGGGGGCGGCGGGCGGCTCGCCCGCGGCCCGGGCGGCACGACGCACGCG
>NZ_JBHWIJ010000134.1:0-3232 GCF_042732255.1 Kitasatospora sp. NPDC059803
GGGCGGTCGGGTCGGCCATCTGATCGTGCTTCAGATCCGGATCGGATCAGATGTCGCGGAAGGTCTCGATCTGCGCGCCGATGGAGTTGAGGCGCTCGGCGAGGTCCTCGTAGCCGCGGTTGATGACGTAGACGTTGCGCAGGACGGAGGTGCCCTGGGCGGCGAGCATCGCGAGGAGGATGACGACCGCGGGGCGCAGGGCCGGCGGGCACATCATCTCGGCGGCGCGCCAGCGGGTGGGGCCCTGGACCAGGACGCGGTGCGGGTCGAGGAGCTTGACGTCGGCGCCGAGGCGGGTCAGCTCGGTGAGGTAGATCGCACGGTTGTCGTAGACCCAGTCGTGGATCATCGTGGTGCCGTGGGCGGCCGCGGCGATGGCCGCGAAGAACGGCACGTTGTCGATGTTGATGCCGGGGAACGGCATCGGGTGGATGGTGTCGATCGGCGCGGTCAGCTTGGACGGGCGCACGGTGAGGTCGACCAGGCGGGTGTGGCCGTTGTGGGCCCGGTACTCGGGGGTCCGGTCGTAGTCGAGGCCCATCCCCTCCAGCACCGCGAGTTCGATCTCCAGGAACTCGATCGGCACCCGGCGGATCGTCAGCTCGGAGGAGGTGACGACGGCGGCGGCGAGCAGGCTCATCGCCTCCACCGGGTCCTCGGCCGGGGTGTAGTCGACGTCGCAGGTGATCTCCGGGACACCGTGGACGGTGAGGGTGGTGGTGCCGACGCCCTCGATCCGCACGCCCAGCTTCTCCAGGAAGAAACACAGGTCCTGGACCATGTAGTTGGGCGAGGCGTTGCGGATGACGCTGACGCCGTCGTGCCGGGCGGCGGCCAGCAGGGCGTTCTCGGTGACGGTGTCCCCGCGCTCGGTCAGCACGATCGGACGGTCCAGCGGGGTGCCCGGCTCGACCGAGGCGTGGTAGGCGCCGCCGGTGGTGGCGACCTCCAGCCCGAAGCGGCGCAGCGCGGTCAGGTGCGGCTCGACGGTGCGGGTGCCGAGGTCGCAGCCACCCGCGTACGGGATGGCGAAGCGGCTGGCGCGGTGCATCAGCGGGCCGAGGAACATCAGCACGCTGCGGGTGCGGCGGGCCGCCTCGACGTCCATCGCCGCGAGGTCGAGCTCGGCGGGCGGGGTGAGTTCGAGGTCGCGGCCGTCGTTGGTCCAGCGGCTCTTGACGCCGATGCTGGTGAGCACCTCGAGGATGCGGTAGACCTCTTCGATCCGGGCGACGCTGCGCAGCGTGGTGCGTCCGGTGGTCAGCAGCGAGGCGCAGAGGATCGCGACGCAGGCGTTCTTGCTGCTGCGGACGTCGATGGCGCCGGAGAGTCGGGTGCCGCCGGCGACCCGCAGGTGCATCGGGCCGGAGTAGCCGAGGGAGACGATCTCGCTGTCGAGGGCTTCGCCGATGCGCGCGATCATCTCAAGGCTGACGTTCTGCTTGCCCTGCTCGATGCGGTTGACCGCGCTCTGGCTGGTGCCGAGGGCCTCGCCGAGCTGTGCCTGGGACCAGCCGCGGTGCTGGCGGGCGGTACGGATGAGGGTGCCGATACGGGTGAGGTAGTCGCCTGTCACTCGCCAGACCATATCTCATGGTTGAGATGGCGACAGAACCAGGGGCGGGCGTGACACTCCTTTTGTCCGTTTCTCGCCCCGTATGAACGTCAGATCTTCACATCACCAGGCGGTATTGCCGCGATTCTGTGAGAGTGTCACGGCCCGAGCGGCTCCGCCCGGCCGACGACGGTGCCCGCGCGGTCGATGCAGATGACGTCCACCGCCACCGGCGAGCCGACCAGCACGCCGAGCGCCGTCGCCCGCGCCGCCTCGGCGACCAGATCGCCCAGCGGCACCCCGGCCGCCCGGCACAACTGCACCGCCTCCAACCCGGTGTTGGCGGCGGCCACCGCCTCGGCCAGCGCCCCGTCGGCCCCGCCCCGCCGCGCCAGTTCGGCCAGGTACCCCTTGTCCACCTGGGAGCGCGCCGAATGCAGGTCGAGGTGGCCGGCGGCGAGCTTGGACAGCTTGGCGAAGCCGCCCGCGATCGTCAGCCGGGGCACCGGGTGGCGCTTGAGGTACTTGAGGACGGCGCCCGCGAAGTCGCCCATGTCGAGCAGCGCGTCCTCAGGCAGTCCGTGCACGGCGACGGCGACCTTCTCGGAGGTCGAACCGGTACAGCCGGCCACGTGGGTGCGGCCCGCCGCCCGGGCCACGTCCACGCCGCGGCGGATGGAGTCGATCCAGGCGGAGCAGGAGTAGGGGACGACGATGCCGGTGGTCCCGAGGATGGACAGGCCCCCGAGGATGCCCAGCCGTGGATTCCAGGTGGACCGGGCGATCTCCTCGCCGTGGTCCACGGAGATCTCGACCACCACGTCCCCGCTGCCGCCGTGCGCGGCGGCCACCTCCGCCACGGCGTCGCGGATCATCTGCCGGGGCACCGGGTTGATCGCGGGCTCGCCGACGGGCAGCGGCAGGCCCGCCTTGGTGACCGTCCCCACCCCCGGGCCGGCCCGGAACACCACGCCGGCGCCGGGCTCGCCGGCCCGCACCGTCGAGCGGATCAGCGCGCCGTGGGTGACGTCGGGATCGTCGCCGGCGTCCTTGACCACGGCGGCCATGGCGCTCGCCGGCATGGGCGGGACGGCGGCTCGGCCCCCGGCGGCCCGCTCCCCGGCAGCCAGTTCGCCGGCGGCCAGCCCCCCGGCCCTGGGGGCAAGTTCCGCGGCGACGAGTTCCTCGGCGGCGAGGGCGAAGGCCGGCTGCTGGCCCTTGGGGAGGGTGATGGCCACCGGGTCCGGGAACTCACCGGTGAGCAGCGCGGTGTACGCGGCCTTGGTGGCGGCGGTGGCGCAGGCGCCCGTGGTCCAGCCGTGCCGCAGGCCGCTGCTCTTCAGCTGGCCGGCCCGGCCCCCGGCTTCGACTCCAGCCTTGGCCGCCGCTTCGGCCCCCGCCTCGGCTCCCGCTTCGGCTCCCGCTTTGGCCACCTGCGTCTCGCTTCCGGCTCCGTTGAGGTGCGGCCGCACCGGCCGTCGGTACCGATTTTCCCCCATTCGCCTGGCCGCGCCCCGACCGGGGGCGGTGGGGGGGGGGGCCCCGGCGCCGGGTGGGTGGTGGGGGGTGCCCCCCCCCGACCTCCCCCCGCCCAACATCTCGCCGTCCCGCAGCCCGCCCACCGCCAACGCCCCGCCACCGGCGGACGCTCCGCCACCGGCGGGGAGGTGGACGTCC
>NZ_JBHWIJ010000134.1:3242-7612 GCF_042732255.1 Kitasatospora sp. NPDC059803
GGCGCTGGGGTGGAGTTTCACACCCCCCGGCGCGGGGCGCGGCCCGCCGGCGGGGGGGGGGGCGGGGGGGCCGCGCGGGGCGGGGGGGCGCGGGGGGCGGGGGCCCGCTGCCCCGCGTTCCCGAAGAGTTCTCCGCACGGGCCTCGCACCCCGCTCCTACCAGTGAGTAATCTGGCGGTCCGCCAGAGGGCGGGTTCATGACACGGGGTCCGGCGGCCGGGTTGTCCGGCCGGGCCATCAGCATGTGGGGGTTTTTGTGGCAGGGATGAGTCGGCGTACGTTCCTCACCGGTACGTCGGTGGCCGCCGCCTGGTCGGCCTTGTCGCTGGGCGGCGGGCAGTTCGCCTCGGCGGCGGAGCGCGAGCGCGCACTGACGGCCACCGCCGCGCGGGCGGTCAAGACGACGGGCACCACGCTCGACCAGGTGGCCACGCCCGTCGGCACCGGCGGGTACAAGCGGCTGACGGCCGGGCCGGGCTGGCCGCTGGTGGTGCGCGGCGACCTGGCGGCGCCGGGCACCGGGCGGGACGACCGACGGACCGGGCTGGCCAGCTTCGTCCAGTTCAGCGACCTGCACCTGGTGGACACCGAGTCCCCGGTGCGATTCGAGTACCTGGCCCGGTTCACCGGCAGCGCGTACCGGCCGCAGGAGGCCCTGAACGCCCGCGGCGTCTCGGCCCTCGTCGAGCGGGTCAACGCGCTCGACGGCGGCCCCTACACCGGGATGCCGTTCAGCATGGTGATGGCCACCGGCGACAACACCGACAACCACGAGCAGGCCGAACTCGACTGGTACCTCACCGTCATGGGCGGCGGCCGGCTCGCCCAGAACACCGGTGACCCGAACCGCTACGAAGGCGTGCAGAACTCGGGCAACGCCGCCTACTGGAACCCCGAACTCGCCTACAACGACGGCTACAAGGCGAAGGGCTTCCCGCAGATACCGGGCTTCCTCGACGCCGCCGGCCGGCCGTTCGACGCGCCGGGCCTGCGTACGCCCTGGTACACGACGGTCGGCAACCACGATGACAGCCTTGAGGGTTCGCTGCCGGACCTCGGGCTGCTGAACGACCTCTACACCGGCCAGTACAAGCTGGAGGGCTGCAACGACGCGGACGCGGCCCGGCTGATGGACTCGCTGCGCCGCGACCCGGCCGGCGCCGCGCTCCTGCTCGCGAAGCTGCTCGCGAGCGGCGACGCGGTGCGCCGGATCACCCCGGACGAGCGCCGACGGCCGTTCACGCTCAAGGAGTTCGCCAAGGCCCACCTGAACCCGGCGCACACCGGCGCCGGCCCGTACGGGCACGGTTTCACCTCGGACATGGTGGGCAGCGGCAAGCTCTACTACACCTTCCGCATCTCGGAGAAGGTGCTCGGCATCAGCCTGGACACCACCAACCAGGCCGGATTCGCGGACGGTTCACTGGGCACCGCGCAACTGCGCTGGCTGGAGCAGCAGTTGAAGGCGCACAGCGGGCACTGGTACGACACCGACGGACGCAAGGTGACGGGCGGCAGCACGGACGAGGTGATCCTCCTGTTCAGCCACCACACGAGCACCACCATGGGCAACCTGCTGCCCGACCCGCGCAACATCTTCGAGAAGCGGCACGACGGCAACGAGCTGGTGGCGCTGCTCCAGCGCTACCCGAACGTGATCGCGTGGGTGAACGGCCACACCCACATGAACAAGGTCACGGCGCACGGCCACGCGGTGCCGGAGCGGGCGTTCTGGGAGATCAACACCGCCTCGCACATCGACTACCCGCAGCACGGGCGCATCATCGAGATCGCGGACAACGGGGACGGCACGCTCTCCCTGTTCACGACGCTGATCGAGTCCTCCGCACCGTACGGCACGGACTTCGGCAGCACCTCGGACGCCAACCTCGCCGCGCTGTACCGCGAGCTGTCGTACAACGACCCGAACGGCCGGCCGGCGGCGCTGCTGGGCGCGGGCGAGGACCACAACACGGAGCTGGTGATCGCCAAGCCGACCCGGTGACGGGGAGGCGGGGACGCCGGGCGGCGAACAAGTAACAGAAAACAGATGACAGCTAACAGATGATGAAATCTGTTAGCTGTCATCTGTTTTCTGTTAGTCGTCGCCCGTTACTCCTCCGGGTACCGCCGCGGCGTCCAGACGACCTTCACGCCGCCGCCCCGCTCGACCGCCTGGGTCTGCGAGGAGCCGATCAGCAGGATCGTCCGCATGTCGACCAGCGCCGGATCCAGCTCGCCCAAGCGGACGATCCGCACGCGCTCGGTCGGCCCGCCGACGTCACGCGCCATCACCACCGGCGTCTCGGGCGCGCGGTACTCCAGCAGCAGGTCCCGGGCGAGGGCGACCTGCGTGGTGCGCGACTTCGAGCCCGGGTTGTAGAGCGCGAGCACCAGGTCCGCCTCGGCCGCCGCGCGCAGCCTGCGGGCCACCACGTCCCAGGGCTTGAGCCGGTCCGACAGCGACACCACCGCATAGTCGTGCCCGAGCGGGGCGCCGGCCCGGGAGGCGGCCGCGTGCGCCGCGGTCATCCCCGGGACGATCCGCACCGGGACGTCCCGGTAGGCCTCCTCGCAGGCGACCTCCAGGACGGCGGTGGCCATCGCGAAGACGCCCGGGTCACCCGAGGACACCACCGCGACCTTGTGCCCGCGGCGGGCCAGTTCGAGGGCGTACTCGGCGCGCTCCGACTCGACCTTGTTGTCCGAGCCGTGCCGCCGCTGCCCCGGCCGCTCGGGCACCCGGTCCAGGTAGGTGGTGTAGCCGACCAGGTCGGTCGCCTCGGCGAGGACGCCGCGCGCCTCGGGGGTGAGCCAGAGCGGCCCGGCCGGACCGGTGCCGATGACGGCCACCGCGCCCGCGCCGTCCGTCCGCCGCTCCAGCGGCTCCAGCGGCTCCAGCGGCGCGACCTTGCTCGGCAGTACCGCCACCGAGAAGTACGGGACGGTCTCGCCCTCGACCTCCGCGAGCGGCAGGATGCGCTCCCCGTCCATGAACGCGCGCTCGACGTACTGCGCGTCGTCGAGCCGACCGGCCCGCTCCAGCGCCCGCCGGACGGCCGGGAAGGTGCGCCCCAGCTTCATGATCACGGCGGAGTCGGCGGCGGCGATCCGCGCCGTCAGCTCCTCCTCGGGCAGCGTGCCCGGGATGACGGTGAGCGTCTCCTCGGCCTCGGTCAGCGGCTGGCCGAGCCGGGCGGCCGCGGCGCTGACGGAGGTCACGCCCGGCACCACCTCGGTCGGGTAGCGGTGCGCGAGCCGCTTGTGCATGTGCTGGTACGAGCCGTAGAACAGCGGGTCGCCCTCGGCGAGGACCACGACGTCGCGGCCGGCGTCCAGGTGGGCGGCCAGCCGGGCGGCGGCCTCCTCGTAGAAGTCGTCCAGCGCGCCCCGGTAGCCGCCCGGGTGGTCGGTGGTCTCGACCGTGATCGGGTAGACCAGCTTCTCCTCGATCTGACCATCCGCCAGATAGCGTTCGGCGATCGAGCGCGCGATGGACCGGCCGTGCCGGGCGCTGTGGTAGGCCACCACGTCGGCCTTGCCGATGAGTTCGGCCGCCCGGACGGTCACCAGCGACGGGTCGCCGGGGCCGAGCCCGACCCCGTAGAGCCGGCCGACACCAGAGGTCTGACGATCCGTCACTCTTCTTCGCTCGCAATCGCGTTGACGGCGGCGGCGGCGATCGCGCTGCCACCGCGCCGGCCGCGCACCACCAGGTGCTCCAGGCCGGACGGGTGCTCGGCCAGGGCCTGCTTGGACTCGGCGGCGCCGATGAAGCCGACCGGGACGCCGATCACCGCGGCCGGGCGCGGCGCGCCGGCCTCGATCATCTCCAGCAGCCGGAACAGCGAGGTCGGCGCATTGCCGACGGCCACCACCGCGCCTTCCAGCCGGGGCAGCCACAGCTCCATGGCGGCGGCGCTGCGGGTGTTGCCCATCTTCCGGGCGAGCTCCGGCACGGACGGGTCGGTGAGGGTGCACACGACCTCGTTGTCGGCGGGCAGCCGCTTGCGGGTGACGCCGCTCGCCACCATGTTCACGTCGCACAGGATCGGCGCCCCGGCCCGCAGCGCCGCGCGCGCGGAGGCGACCACGCCCGGCGAGTACACCAGGTCCTCGACCAGGTCGACCATCCCGCAGGCGTGGATCATCCGCACCGCGACCTGGGAGACGTCCGCCGGGAGGGCGGCCAGGTCGGCCTCCGCACGGATGGTGGCAAAGGACTGGCGGTAGATGGACGCGCCGTCCTTCTCGTACTCGATCACTTCGTGGTCCTCCTGGCCGCGGGGACCGCCTCGGCCACCAAGACGGTGGGGACCGGCCCCGCCCCCCCCGGGGGCGCCGGGCCGCTGAACGGCGACCCGGTTGCC
>NZ_JBHWIJ010000134.1:7622-21832 GCF_042732255.1 Kitasatospora sp. NPDC059803
TTTATGTTACTCGAACTCTTCTGGTCCCCGGGGGCGGGGCCCCCCCCCCGGGCAACCTCCGGGTGCGACCCCGCCCCGCCCCCCCGGGGGCCCGCCGGACCGTTCACCGTCACCCGGTAGCCCTGCCCGGTGGCGAGCACGTCCACCCACCGCCCGGCCGGATGACCGCAGCGTCGTTCACACCCCGACCAGTGCACCGGGAGACCGGCGGTCGGGAGGCCGGCCATCGGAAGGCCGGTAGCCGGAAGGCCGCCGACCGGCGGGCTCCCGGTGGCAGCCGCCGCATCGAGCGCCCGCGCCGCGTCGGCCCGGACGTCGGCCCGCGACTTGGCGCACCCCGGCAGTCCGGTGCAGGCGGTGGCCCGCTCCCAGGGCGAGCCGGGCGCGGTCCGGAACCCGGCCGCCGCCAGCGCGGGCAGCCGGTCGGCCGGCGCCCCCGGCAGCACCGCGCCGCGCCAGGGCGTCAGCCGGATCTCCCCGGCGCAGGCGCCCGCGAGTTCCCGCCACTGCGCGGCGCCGGCCCGGCCGAAACGCATGCCCACCGACAGCCCGCCCGCCACCTCGGGGAACGAGCCGGCCGTGCGGACCACGCCGACCGCGGGCGCGGCCCCGGCGAGGGCGGGCCCCGGCACGGGCCCGGCCGGCAGCAGCTCGGGGACCTCGCGCAGGTGCCAGGCCTTGCGCCCGCTCTCGCGCAGCACGTCCAGGAAGGTCCGGGCCGCGTCGAGCACGGCCGTCACCTCCTGCCCCGCCGGCACCGGACGCCCGTGGGCGGCCCGTCCGAGGCGCAGCAGCGCCGACCCGTCCGGGCCTGCGATCAATGTCACATCGGCGTCGAACGCGGCGACGTCGCCCCGCCCGTCGTCCAGCGCGAACAGGAACTTGCCGGAGAGCCCGGCCGCCCAGTCGCTCGCGCACAGCCGCGCGTCCAGCTCCCGCACCCAGGCCTGCACGTCGGCGAAGCCGTGTCCGTCGAGCCCGGCGAGCGGGGAGGCCACGATGTTGCGGACCCGTTCGTGCGTGTCCGAGGGCAGCAGGCCGACGGCGCGCAGCCGTTCGGCGAGTTCGGCCCCGCAGTGCGAAGCCAGGCCGCGGAGTTGGACGTTGCCGCGGGAGGTGGTCTCCAGTTCGCCGTCGCCGAGCGTCTCGGCGGCGTCGGCCAGTGCCAGTGCCTGACGGACCGTCAGCAGACCGCCGGGCAGCCGGACCCGGGCCAGGGCGCCGTCGTCGGCCGGATGTAGACGAAGGGCCCCTGGGCAGGCGTCCGCGCGCCCCCGGTCGGGCACCGCGGCGCCCGGCGCGGTGGCGTCGGGTGTCGGTGGCATGGCCGCGAGCATACAGATGATCCGATCGGTTGCCTTTGTCCGTCGCCTCACACCCCGGGCGCTCCGGGCGGCCTCCCCGGGATCGCCCTCCCCCAGGTCAGCCGCACCCCGTACGATGCTGGCGGACGGTCCCCGCGGACCGTCCGCACGCCAGCGACGGCGCAGGGGAGGAAACCGGTGCAAGCCCGGTGCGGTCCCGCCACTGTGACCGCGGTTCACCGGGAGACCGGACGGCCGCGGGAGCCAGGAACTCCTGCCGTCCTCCACCGGCCCGGGGCGCGGACCCCGAGGAAGGCTCGAAGAGCAATGCGCTGCCGCATGCCCGCGCCCGGGTCCCCGGGCATCTCACGCCCGCCCGACTCCGGGCGCTTCGCCGACGTCTCGGCGCTCCTTCGGTCGCCGGTCACGCGCCGTCGCTCGCTTTCGTCCGCCGCATGCCACGCGCCTTCGTCCGTCGCATGCCACGCGCTTTCGTCCGTCGCTCGTCACTCGTCACTTTCCACGCCGGCGCGCCCTTCGGCTCGGGGCGGCTCCGAGGCCGGGAGGGCCTTCGCATGATCCTGCTGCTGTCGACGTCCGACACCGACCTGCTCAGTGCCCGCGCCGCCGAGGGCCCGGTCCGCTACCGGCTCGGCAACCCGGCCCGGCTCACCCCCGAGGACCTGCCCGCGCTGCTGGAGGGCACCGACCTCGTCGTGGTCCGCCTGCTCGGCGGTCGCCGCGCCTGGCAGGAGGGCCTGGACACGCTGTTGGCCGGCCCCCGCCCGGTGATCGTGCTGACCGGTGAACAGGCCCCCGACGCCCAGCTGATGGAGCTGTCCACCGTCCCGGCCGGCATCGCCGCCGAGGCGCACGCCTACCTCGCGCACGGCGGCGCCGCCAACCTCGCCGAGCTGGCCGCCTTCCTCTCCGACACCGTGCTGCTGACCGGCCACGGCTTCGCCCCGCCCGCCTCCGCCCCGGCCTGGGGGCCGCTGGAGCGCGAAGCCCGTACGCAGGACGGCCCGACGGTCGCCGTGCTCTACTACCGCGCCCACCACATGAGCGGCAACACCGCCTTCGTCGAGACGCTCTGCCGGGCGATCGAGGACCAGGGTGCGCAGGCCAGGGCCTACTACTGCGCCTCGCTGCGCGGCGCCGAGCCCGAGCTGCTGGCCGCGCTCGGCGAGGCCGACACGCTCGTCACCACCGTGCTCGCCGCCGGCGGCACCCGCCCGGCCGACGCGCAGGCCGGCGGCGACGAGGAGGCCTGGGACGCGGGCGCGCTCGCCGCCCTGGACCGGCCGATCCTCCAGGCGCTCTGCCTCACCTGGTCGCGCGCCCAGTGGGAGGCCAGCGACGATGGCCTGTCCCCGCTGGACACCGCCACCCAGATCGCGGTGCCGGAGTTCGACGGCCGGCTGATCAGCGTCCCGTTCTCCTTCAAGGAGCTGGACGAGGACGGCCTCACCGTCTACGCCGCCGACCCGGAGCGCGCCGCCCGGGTGGCCGGCACCGCCGTCAAGCACGCCCGGCTGCGGCACATCCCGGCCGCCGAGCGCCGCCTGGCGCTCGTGCTGTCCGCCTACCCGACCAAGCACGCCCGGGTCGGCAACGCCGTCGGCCTGGACACCCCGGCCAGCGCGATCCGCCTGCTGAACCGGCTGCGCGCGGAGGGCATGGACCTGGGTTCGGACCTCCCCGGGCTGGACGGAACGAACGGGGACGGCCACGCCGGCTCCCGCGACGCCTCGCCCGACGGCTCCCACGACGCGTCCCAGGACTCCTCCCTCGACGCCTCCCACGAGGGCGACGCCCTGATCCACGCCCTGATCGCGGCCGGCGGCTACGACCAGGACTGGCTCACCGAGGACCAGCTGGCCCGCAACCCGGTGCGCATCCCCGCCGCCGACTACCGCCGCTGGTACGCCACGCTCCCCCAGGGGCTGCGCGAGCACGTCGAGGCGCACTGGGGCCCGGCCCCCGGCGAGCTGTACGTCGACCGCTCGCAGAACCCGGACGGCGACATCGTGCTGGCCGCGATCCGCTCCGGGAACCTGCTCGTCCTGATCCAGCCGCCGCGCGGCTTCGGCGAGAACCCCGTCGCCATCTACCACGACCCCGACCTGCCGCCGAGCCACCACTACCTGGCCGCCTACCGCTGGATCGAGGCCGCGCAGGCCGACGGCGGCTTCGGCGCGCACGCCGTCATCCACCTCGGCAAGCACGGCAACCTGGAGTGGCTGCCCGGCAAGACCGCCGCGCTGTCCGCCGAGTGCGGCCCGGACGCCGTCCTGGGCGATCTGCCGCTGATCTACCCGTTCCTGGTCAACGACCCGGGCGAGGGCACCCAGGCCAAGCGCCGCGCCCACGCCACCCTGGTCGACCACCTCGTCCCGCCGATGGCCCGCGCCGACTCCTACGGCGACATCGCCCGCCTGGAGCAGCTGCTGGACGAGCACTCCAACATCGCCGCGATGGACCCGGCCAAGCTGCCCGCGATCCGCGCGCAGATCTGGACCCTCATCCAGGCCGCCAAGCTGGACCACGACCTCGGTCTGGACGAGCGTCCCGAGGACGACGGCTTCGACGACTTCCTGCTGCACGTCGACGGCTGGCTGTGCGAGATCAAGGACGCCCAGATCCGCGACGGCCTGCACGTCCTCGGACAGGCGCCGGCCGGCACCGACCGGGTCAACATCGTGCTCGCCATCCTGCGCGCCCGCCAGATCTGGGGCGGCGTCAGCGCGCTGCCGGGCCTGCGCGAGGCGCTCGGGCTGGACGAGGCCGCGCTCACCCTCGGGGCCACCGACGCCGCCGAGGCCCAGGCCCGCGCCCTGGTCGAGGCCATGGAGGCGCAGGACTGGGCGGTCGAGGCGGTGGAGAAGGTCGCCGCCGGGCTGCCGGAGGCCGTCCACGACGTGCTGACCTTCGCCGCCACCCAGGTGGTGCCGCGGCTGGCCGCCACCACCGACGAGCTGGACGCCGTGCTGCACGCGCTGCGCGGCGGCTTCGTCCCGGCCGGGCCGTCCGGCTCGCCGCTGCGCGGCCTGGTCAACGTGCTGCCGACCGGCCGCAACTTCTACTCCGTCGACCCGAAGGCCGTCCCGAGCAAGCTCGCCTGGGAGACCGGCCAGGCGCTCGCCGCCTCGCTGGTCGAGCGGTACACCGCCGACAACGACGGCGCCTACCCGCCCTCGGTCGGGCTGTCGCTGTGGGGCACCAGCGCGATGCGCACCGCCGGCGACGACATCGCCGAGGCCTTCGCCCTGCTCGGCGTCCGCCCGGTCTGGGACGACGCCTCGCGCCGGGTCACCGGCCTGGAGCCGATCGCCCTCGCCGAGCTGGGCCGCCCGCGCATCGACGTGACGCTGCGCATCTCCGGCTTCTTCCGCGACGCCTTCCCGCACGTGGTCGCCCTGCTGGACGACGCGGTGCGCCTGGCCGCCGCCCAGGAGGAGCCCGCGGAGCAGAACTTCGTGCGCGCCCACGTCCAGGCCGACCTCGCGGTGCACGGCGACGAGCGCAAGGCCACCGTCCGCGTCTTCGGCTCCCGCCCGGGCACCTACGGCGCGGGCCTGCTCCAGCTGATCGACAGCAGGGACTGGCGCACCGACGCCGACCTGGCCGAGGTGTACACGGTCTGGGGCGGCTACGCCTACGGGCGCGGACTGGACGGGCGGCCGGCCCGCGAGGAGATGGAGACCGCGTACAAGCGGATCACCGTCGCCGCGAAGAACACCGACACCCGCGAGCACGACATCGCCGACTCGGACGACTACTTCCAGTACCACGGCGGCATGGTGGCCACCGTCCGGGCGCTCACCGGCAAGGCGCCGACCGCCTACATCGGCGACTCGACCCGCCCGGAGACGGTCCGCACCCGGACGCTGACCGAGGAGGCCGCCCGCGTCTTCCGCGCCCGGGTGGTCAACCCGCGCTGGATCGAGGCGATGCGCCGGCACGGGTACAAGGGCGCGTTCGAGATGGCCGCGACGGTGGACTACCTGTTCGGCTACGACGCCACGACGGGCGTGGTCGCGGACTGGATGTACGAGAAGCTCACCCAGGAGTACGTGCTCGACCCCGTCAACCGGGAGTTCCTGACCGGCGCCAACCCGTGGGCGCTGCACGGGATCAGCGAGCGGCTGCTGGAGGCGGCCAGCCGCGGGCTGTGGGAGCAGCCCGACCCGGAGCTGATCGCGCAGTTGCAGGCCGCGTTCCTGGAGACCGAGGGGGACCTGGAGGGCGACGAGGGCTGAGCCACGGGGGTGGCCACCAGTGTTCCCGTAGTCCATTCGGGTGACAGGAACACTGGTGGCGCAGTCCGTCCGAGCGGACAATACGGGGCATGCCCCGCCGCCTCGCCCTCACCAGCCCCGCCCGGCGCACGCCGCACCGGGAGCACTCCGAGCACCGCGAGCACCCTGAGCACTCCCCGCATCCCGGGCACCCCGAGCACTCCTCGCATCCCGGGCACCCCCGGCGCCCCGAACCTCCCGGGCACTCCGAACACGACGGGCAGTCCGGACACGGCGGCCACCCGCAGGCGCGCCCGCACCGCTACCGCGCGCGGTTCGGCGCCCTGGCCGCCGGGGCGGTACCGGTGCTCGCCTTCCCGGCGCCGGGGCAGGCCTGGCTGGCGTGGGTCGCGCTCGTCCCCGGGATGCTGCTGATGCAGCGCGCGCCCGGCGGGCGGGAGGCGGCGGTGCGCGGGTGGTGGTTCGGGGCGGGCTTCATCCTGACCGCGATGTACTGGCTGGTCCCGTCCATCGGGCCGGGGCTACCGGTGCTCGCCGTGCTGTTCGGGGCGCTCCAGGGCGGCTTCGGGTACGCCGTCCACCGGCTGCTGCACCCACCGCTGACCGACCGTCGGGCGCTGCTCGCGCTGCTCGTCGTCCCGGCGGTCTGGGTGACCACCGAGTACGCGCGCTCCTGGGACGCCCTCGGCGGGCCGTGGGCACTGCTCGGCGCCACCCAGTGGCAGCACCCGACGATCCTCGGGCTCGCCTCGACCGGCGGGATCTGGCTGGTCAGCGCGGCCGTCGCGGCCGCCAACACCGGGGTGCTGATCGTCCTGACCGCCGTGCACCGGCGGCCGCGCGCCCTCGCGGCGCTGACCACCGTCCTGGTCCTGGCCGCCGGACCGCTGCTGTTCGCCCTGCGCGACGCCCCCGCCCCGGCCGGGGCGGTCACCGTCGCGCTGGTCCAGCCCGGCATCGTGGACGACCCGCAGGCCCGGTTCGAGGCCAGCGCCCAGGCCACCGCCGCGCTCGGCGGGCAGCCGGTGGACCTGGTCGTCTGGGGCGAGAGCAGCACCACCGCCGACCTCGACCGCGACCCGGTCGCGCTCGACCGGCTGCGCCAACTCTCCACCGCCACCGGGGCGCAGATCATCGCCGGGGAGGACGCCCGCAAGGCGGACGGGCGGATCTCCAAGGACGCGGTGCTGGTCTCCCCCGCGGGCGTGCTGGACCGCTACCGCAAGATCCGGCTGGTGCCCTTCGGCGAGTACATCCCGCTGCGGCCGGTGCTCGGCTGGATCGCCGGCGTCAGCCGGGCGGCCGGCGAGAACCGGGCGCCCGGCACCGCCTTCCACGTCCTGCCGGCCACCGACCGGGCGGGCGGACCGCTGCCGGTCGGCGCGCTGATCTGCTTCGAGTCGGCCTTCCCCGACCTGGCCCGCACCGCCGCGCGGGACGGCGCCCGGGTGCTGGTCTACCAGTCCTCCACCTCGACCTTCCAGCACACCTGGGCACCCGAGCAGCACGCCTCGCTGGCGGCGATCCGGGCCGCCGAGACCGGCCGGCCGGCCGTGCAGGCCTCGCTGACCGGGGTGTCGGCGGCCTTCGACGCGCAGGGCCGCGAGCTCGCCCGGCTCGGTACCGACGGCACCGGCGCGCTGACCGTCCGACTGCCGCTCACCGAGCCCGGGGCGCTGACCTGGTATGACCGGATCGGCGACGTGGTGCCGATCGGCGCGCTGCTCGTCACCGCGGGCGCGACGGCGGCGGCGTGGCGCTCCAGCCGCAGTCGGCGCCCGGTGTGAGAGCGGAGACTGCGCCCGACGGGAGGACGGCGGGGTCCTCGGCAGGGACGTGGGCAGCGGCGCGGGCAGGGACGCGGCCTTCGGGGGGTCAGCCCTCGGTGCCGGCCAGGTAGACGCCGAACGACGCGCCCTGCGGGTCGCGCAGCACGGCGATCCGGGGGCCGTCCGGCACGTCGGTGGCCCCCATCAGCACGTCCGCGCCGAGGCCGCTCGCCCGGGCGACGGTGTTGTCGACGTCCGCGACCGAGAAGTACGGCAGCCAGTGCGGCGGCACCTGCGGCGGGAAGCGGTCGTCCATCACCAGCATGCCGCCGAAGTCGGCGCCGTCCAGGCCCCACTGGGTGTACTGCTCGGACGGGCTGACGGACCAGCCGAAGACCGCCGGGTAGAAGGCGGTCGCACCGGCCGGGTCGCGGGTGAGCAGTTCCACCCAGCCGAGCGAGCCCGGCTCGTTGAACACCTCGGCGCCCGCGAACGCGCGGGCCTGCCAGAGCAGGAAGACCGCGCCGGAGCTGTCCCCGACCACCGCGAAGCGGCCGAGGTCGGACACGTCGGTGGGCTCCTTCAGGACCTTGCCGCCGGCGTCCTCGACCTTCGCGACGGTGGCGTCGGTGTCGGTGACCGCGAAGCAGGTCGACCAGGCGATGGGCTGCTGCGGCGCGAACCGCGGGCTGACGGCGGCCGCCGTGGCGTCGCCGAGGAACATCTGGGTGTAGCCGCTGGCCTCGGGGCGCACATCGGCCTCGGCCCGCCAGCCGAACAACTCGCCGTAGAAGGTGCTGGCGGCGGCCGGGTCGGAGGTGCCCAGCTCGACCCAGCAGGGGCCGCCGATGGTCACGGAGTTCTGCTTCATGGCTTCTCCTCTCGACTTCTTCTCTCGGTTCTCGATCTCTCGGTCCTTGTTGACTGATCGTCACTCTTGCTTTGTGTCACGCGACTTCGAGCACCACCTTGCCGCGGGCATGGCCGGATTCGACGAAGGCGATCGCCTCGGCGGCCCGGGCCAGCGGGTAGCGGCCGGTGATGTTCGGGTCCAGCTCACCGGCGGCGACCAGGGCCGCCAGCGCGGACAGGGTCTCGGACGTCGTCGAGCGGGTGATGTAGCGGCCGCCGAGTTCGGCCACGGTGGCCGGGTCGGCGGTGCTGACCAGCTCCGTACGGTCCTTGCGCACGGGGACGGCGGCCCGCAGGGCGTCGCCCCCGACCAGGTCGAGGATGCCGTCGACGCCGTCGGGCGCCGCGGCCGCGATCCGTTCGGCGACGCCGTCGCCGTAGCGGACCGGCACCGCGCCGAGGGACTCCACGTACGCACGGTTGGCGTCGCTCGCGGTGCCGAGGACGATCAGGCCGCGACTGCGGGCGATCTGGGCGGCCGCGCTGCCGACACCGCCGGCGATGCCGAGGATCAGCAGCGTCCGGCCGGCGCCGAGGCCGAGGTCACGGACGGCGTCATCCGCGGTGGCCGCCGACACGGGCAGGACGGCCGCCTGGTCGAAGCCGACACCCTCGGGCTTGAGCGCGCTCAACTCGGCGCGCATCAGCGTCTGTTCGGCGTAGGCACCGGCGGCCGCGAGGCCGAACACCTCATCGCCCGGGGTGAACCCGGTGACCCCGGGGCCGACTTGCAGGACCACGCCCGAGGCCTCCTGGCCCATGACGGCGGGGAGTTCGCGCTCCCGGCCGAGCAGGCCCGTGCGGATCTTCCAGTCCACCGGGTTCACCCCGGCCGCGCCGACCGCGATCGCCAGCTGCCCGGGGCCGGGCTCCAGCACCGGGCGGTCCAGGAACTCCTGTGTCTCCGGCCCGCCGTAGTCGACGAAGCCGAATGCCTTGGCCATCGGTGATCCCACTCCTCGGGTAGCGGTTGCGATCCCCCGTCCTCCCCGCCCCAGCATGCGGGCGGGGGAGGACGGGTGCGGGCGCTGCTGGGCCGAACGGGGGCGGGCGGGGCGGCGGGCGGCGGCAGTGGGCGCTGTGGGCGAACAAAAAACAGATGACAGATAACAGATTTCGAAATCTGTTATCTGTCATCTGTTACTTGTCAGCTGTCAGCGGCCGTCCGTCAGCGCAGCGCCCGCGCCACCGGAATCCACAGCTGGGCCTCCGCCTGGCCGTCCGACAGGAACCGGGTGCGCAGGATCTCCGGCCCCGGCCGGAACTCGTACGGGTTGGACGGGAACCACTGCGTGAAGACGTCCCGCCACATCTCCTGGAGGGCCTTCGGGAAGGTCCCGGTGTTGGAGAAGGCCGCCCAGGTGCCCGGCGGCACCTCCCGAACGTCCAGGCCGTCCGGGACGACGGTGTCCGCGTCCGCCACCACCGCGTGGTAGTAGTCGAGTTCGACACCCTCTTCGCGGCTCTCCGAGAAGAACTCGGTGACCGAGAGGATGCCTTCCGGCTCGCGGCCCGAGAGCGCCGAGATCCGGTCGACGGTCTCCTGGCCGAGCCCCTTGATGAACGAGGCGATGGCCGGGTTCACGCCCTCGTGCACCAGCGGGACCCGCGCCCGCCGACCGATGATCCGGAAGTCCGGCTGCTCGATGATCCGGTATTCCATACTGCTGCTTCCCTCCACGACGAGTCGGAAGGACATCCGGGGCTGGGACTTGAGCACCGCGCCCTCGCGCCGGGCCTCACCGGGCCCGACCCCGTGCATCGCCCGGAACGCCCGGGCGAACGCCTCCCCCGAGGTGTAGCCGTACCGGATCGCGACCTCCAGCAACGTCCGCTCCCCGCCGAGGACTTCGGCCCCGGCGACGGTCAACCGCCGGCGCCGGACGTAGTCCGACAGCGGCATCCCGGAGAGCATCGAGAACAACCGTCGGAAGTGGTACTCCGACGTCATCGCGATTCGGGCCAGCTCGGCGACCTCGACCTCCTGGTCCAGGTTCCGTTCGATGTGCTCCATCGCCCGGTTCAGGTGTTCCAGCACTCCGACCCCGTCCTTCCCTTACTGATCACCACCGTAGGAAGGACCCACCCTGCCGCACCCGACAATCGGTGCCCGCTCCGGTCGGGTACCGATCGCCGGGTGACGGCGAGTCGCGCCGTCGGCGCCAAGCGAAGGGCCGCGGGCGCCGGGCGGAGGACCGCGAGCTCCAGGCGGAGGGCCGCGGGCGCCGGGTGGCGGGCGGCAGGGCTCAGATCAGGCCCTGGGCCAGCATCGCGTCCCCGACCAGCTCGAAGCCGGCGATGTTCGCGCCCACCACGTAGTCGCCCGGGTGTCCGTAGCGCTCGGCGGTGGTGAAGCAGGAGTCGTGGATGTGCTTCATGATCCCGGCCAGCCGCTCCTCGGTGCGGGCGAAGGTCCAGGAGTCGCGCGAGGCGTTCTGCTGCATCTCCAGGGCGCTGGTGGCCACGCCGCCCGCATTCGCCGCCTTGCCCGGGCCGAAGGCCACCCCGGCTTCCTGGAACACCCGGACCGCCTCCGGGGTGGTGGGCATGTTGGCCCCCTCGGCGACCGCCAGCACCCCGCCCCGCACCAGGGCCAGCGCGTCCGTCTCGGTCAGCTCGTTCTGGGTGGCGCAGGGCAGCGCGACATCGCAGGGCACGCTCCACACGCCAGGGCCCTCGACGAACCGGACGTGGCTGCCGCGCAGTTCGGCGTAGTCGGCGACCCGGCCGCGCCGGACCTCCTTGACCTCCTTGAGGAGCGCGAGGTCGATGCCCTTCTCGTCCACCACGTAGCCGGTGGAGTCGGAGCAGGTGAGCACGGTCGCGCCGAGCTGCTGCGCCTTCTCGATCGCGTAGATGGCGACGTTGCCGGATCCGGAGACGACGACCCGGCGCCCGTCCAGGCTCTCGCCGCGGCTGTGCAGCATCTCGGCGGTGAACAGCACGCAGCCGTAGCCGGTCGCCTCGGTCCTGGCCTGCGCGCCGCCCCAGCCGAGGCCCTTGCCGGTGAGCACGCCGCTCTCGTAGCGGTTGGTGATCCGCTTGTACTGGCCGAACAGGTAGCCGATCTCCCGGCCGCCGACGCCGATGTCCCCGGCGGGGACATCGGTGTGCTCGCCGAGGTGGCGGTACAGCTCGGTCATGAAGGACTGGCAGAACCGCATGACCTCGGCGTCCGAGCGGCCCTTGGGGTCGAAGTCGGAGCCGCCCTTGCCGCCGCCGATCGACAGCCCGGTGAGCGCGTTCTTGAAGATCTGCTCGAAGCCGAGGAACTTGACGATGCCGAGGTTCACCGAGGGGTGGAAGCGCAGCCCGCCCTTGTACGGGCCGAGGACGCTGCTGAACTCCACCCGGAAGCCGCGGTTCACGTGGATGTCGCCGGAGTCGTCCGTCCACGGCACCCGGAACATGAGCTGCCGCTCGGGCTCGCAGATCCGCTCGATGATCCGGGCGTCGACGAACTCGGGGCGGCGGGCGAGCACCGGCCCGAGGGTCTCCAGGACCTCGCGGACCGCCTGGTGGAACTCCGTCTCACCCCTGTTCCGGCGGACCACGTCCGCGTAGAGCGCCTCGATCACGCGCTGCTCGGCGTCGAAGGAGGTCGGGGAGGTGGCGGCGGGAGGGGTTGTGGGCATCTGATCAGGACCTTCCGTGGTCGTCGGTGCTCGTGCGCGAGGCATTCCCGTGCCCAGGAAACGGGGAAATCCTCGCAGTGTCCACGGTCCGGCTCCCGACGCATCCACATGCTGAAACCCCCACGCCTCGCGGACCGTACGATCCACCAGCGCCCTCGCGTCCGCACGGAGCCCGACTGAACCACAGTCCGTAGTCGAATCGGGCACGGACAGTATTTAGTTGTTCAAATTGGAACTACCGAGTACGGTCATCGACATCCGATCCACCCCGGGCCGGCCGGCCCGCCCCTCTCGACCCATCGGTTCGTCGGTTCGCCGACCCATCTCCTCATCGACGGAGGCCCACCCATGCCGCAGCCCGGCCCCGCCACGGTGCGCTCGCGTGTGCGCATCCCGCTGACCTTCCACGACGGCTACCGCGCCGAGGCGGAGGCCTTCACCTTCCACGACCTCGCCGACGGCGCGGAGCACCTGGCGCTCGCGTTCGGCGAGGTGCCGGAGGGCGGGACGCCGCTGGTACGCCTGCACTCGGAGTGCCTGACCGGCGACGTCTTCGGCTCGGACCGCTGCGACTGCGGCCCGCAGCTGCGCGAGTCGGTCGAGCGGATCGCCGAGGCCGGCGGCTACCTGCTGTACCTGCGGCAGGAGGGCCGGGGCATCGGGCTCTACAACAAGCTGGAGGCCTACTCCTTGCAGGACTCCGGATTGGACACGTACGACGCCAACACGGCGCTCGGCCTGCCCGAGGACGGCCGGGACTACACCGCCGCCGCCCAGATGCTCGCCACCCTCGGCGCCACCGGCATCGACCTGCTGAGCAACAACCCGGACAAGGCGCAGCAGTTGGCCGACCTCGGGATCACCGTGCGGCGGCGGGTGCCGACCGGCGTGCACCTGTCCGCGAGCAACGTGCGCTACCTGCGGGCGAAGGTGGAGCGGACCGGGCACTCGATCGAACTGTCCCGGCTGGTCGGCTGAGCCGGATGGCGGCTGGATCGCCGGCGGCGGGCGGCTGACAACTAACAGCTGACAGATAACAGCCGACAGATAACAGATAACAGATTTCAAAATCTGAAAGCTGAACTCTGTCATCTGTTATCTGTCAGCCGTTCGCCCGTCAGCCGCCCGCCCCCATACCCGCCCCCCGCGCCCGGGCCGTACGCAGCACCCCGTACGCCGCGAGCGGGAGCGCGACCAGCAACGCGGCCCAGAACGCGCCGTACCCCCAGAACTCCGCGACGGCCGTGAACTGCCCCTGGAGCACCGGGATCCGCAGCGCCTCGACCGGGCCGAGCGGTCCGGGCCAGGCGCCGAGCACCAGCGTGACGGGGATCCAGCAGCCGAGGAGCGCCCGGGCGGTGACCGGCGTCCCCAGGGTGCTCGCGAGGGAGACGACGGCCAGCAGGACGACGAACCCGGACTGGTAGGCCGCACCGGTCTGGCCGGTCCCCCAGGAGGCCGGCGTCGGGTGGTGCCCGGTGGCCGCCAGCCGCACCTCGACCGCCGCCCACAGCAGCAGGGCGAGCACACAGGTGCTCCCGAGCGCGAACAGCGCGCGGTCGCGGGCGCCCACGGGGCCCGTCCGCCACTGCTTGCCGTCCCACCGTGCCGCCGCGCCCCGCCCGGCGAGCCGCCGCCAGGCCTCCCGCACCTGCCGCCGGGCCTCGTGCGCGGGCTTCAGCAGCCGGTTCGCCGCGCGCTCGATCAGCACGAACGACGCCACGATCGCCGCCACCGCCGCGAGGCCGGCCCAACTGCCCATCCCGCCCTCGAACAGCACCACCCGCTCGGCCACCGGTTTCGGCATCTCCAGGCCCGTCATCGGCGGTCCGAGCCGCAGGTAGCCGATGGCGAAGGCCCCGACGCCGGTCAGGGCCGCCGTGCCGAGGCCGACCCGGGCGGGGAAGAAGGCGAGGACGGCGGCGGCGACCAGCGCCGCCCCCAGTTGGCCGACCACCTGCTGGGCCGCGTGCTCGCCGGCCTTCTTCAACGGCCCGCCGAAGGCACCGTCGGGCGAGATCTTGAGCTGGACCCCGGCCTCGACGGGGTAGCGGAACACCGCCCCCGCCCACAGCAGCAACCCGAGGGCGAGGAACAGCAGCAGCACGGCGCCCGCCCGACGCGGCAGGCCGGTCCGGGCGTGTGGCCACCACTCCCGCAGCCGGGCCGGCCAGTCCACCGGCGTCCGTTCACGCCCGCCCTGCCACAGCCGCCCCAGCCACCGGTCCCGGCCGGCCCGGTTCTCCCGGCCTTCCCCGCCCTCCCGGCCCTGGTCGCCGTCGGGCCGCTCGCCCCGGCCCCGGCCGCGCGGGCGCAGCGTCTCGGCGG
>NZ_JBHWIJ010000135.1:0-5951 GCF_042732255.1 Kitasatospora sp. NPDC059803
CCGCCCCCCGCGCGGGGGGCCGCCCACCCCCGCGCCCCCCCCAACCGCCCTGTCGTGGCGTTGCTGCGTTCGCATAATTGCTGATTGACGATCGGTACGGTGAGCAGCTCATCGCTCTGCTCATGTCTATAAACGGGGGGGGAACAAGGCAATCACTCGACATCCGGCCGTCGAGTGTCGAACCGATTGGAACGAATCCCATGACCTTCTGGGACGACGAGGATGCCCCGAATCCGACAGATGACTCCCCCGCGCCGTCCGATCGGCGGCAATCCGTCCGGACCGGGTCGGCGCACCGGACCCGCAAGCGCGTCCTGCTGGCCGTCACCGTGGCGGCCGTGGTCGTCGGCGGCGGATTCCTGTTCCGTCCGTGGTTCGGACCCGACCACGCCGAACCCCCGTCCGGGTCCAGCGGGGACTCGATCCCGGTCGGCTACCAGCAGGCACCCGCCACGCTGGTGGTCTACGAGGACTACGACTGCGCCGCCTGCCGGAAGTTCGCCGAGCGGTTCGACCCGACACTCCGCCAGCTGGTCGCCGAGAATCGCCTGGTCATCCAATACCACCCGGTGACGACCGACGGCCGCAAAACCTCGGCCCAGGCCGCCAACGCGGCGGCGTGCGCCCAGGACGCGGGAAAGTTCACCGCCTTCCGCGAGGTGCTCGTCGCGGCCGGCAAGCAGGACCCGGACGCGAAGCAGGACCTGCGCTCGCTCGCCGACCGGGTGAGCGAGCTGCGGTCCGCGGCGTTCGACCGGTGCGTCGACGACGGCACCCACGCGGGCTGGGTGAGCCGCGAGAGCGGCACGTTCGCGAAACAGTTCCACACGGACGCACCGGTGGCCGTGCTCAACGGCGACCGGGTCGAAATCGACGGTGACGGAGCTGCCACCAAGCTGTGGAAGACGGTCGAGGACCTCGCGCTGAAGGACCCTGGCTTCCACCCGCCGGTGAGCACCCCGTCGCACCCGCGCGCCTCGACGGGCCCGGCCGCCACCGCCTCGGCCGCGGCCCCCGCGCCCCCCACCCCCTCGCGGCCCCCCCCCCCCTACCCCCCCTCCCCCGCCGCGGCGCCCCCCCCCCCCCCCGGGGCGCGCACGGCCGAAGCGTCCGGGCGTACGGCGGCGGCTTCCGGCGCCAGGGAGTCATCACACGCTTCCGACGACTGACGACCAGTCGCCCCGGCCGTTGTCACGCGACGGAACACCCCCGCCCGGTTCAGCGCCGCGCGTCACTCCCGGTCAGGACCGACCCGGCGGCTGAGGGCCGCTGCGAGACGGCGGCCCGGAGTAATTCTTCCGGTAGCCGCGGAAGGGCGGAGAGGTATTCCGTCCCCTCCGTGGGCAGAACTCGCACCGAATAATTCGGGTTCAACGTTCAGAAACCAACCAGCGAACGAGGGGAACATGAGCCGGGCAAATCGAAATGGAAAGCTGATTGCACATGAGCGCAGGCGCGCGGAACGCGCGGCACGGGAAATTCTCGCGAAGCGTCGACGCCGTTTCATGGCATTCGGCCTCGTGCCCGCCGTCGTGACCTCTGCGGTGATCACAGGGGTCGTCGTGCAGACGTACCGGTCCCAGGACGACCGGCCCGCCCTGGCGCCCCTCGGAACCGTGGCCGGAGGCAAGGCCATCGAGGTGGGGGCGGAGAAGGCTCCGGCCACCCTGGAGGTCTACGAGGACTTCCGCTGCCCCGCCTGCCAGGCGGCCGAGGCGCGCCTCGGCGAGGTACTGCAGAAGTACGTGCAGTCCGGTCGGCTGCGTCTGGAGTACCACCCCCTCGCGGCCATTGACGCCGGCCTTGGCGGGAAGGGTTCGCTGCGAGCGGCCAACGCCGTCGCGTGCGCGCAGGACCTGGCCAAATTCGCCCATTATCATGCCGTCCTCTTCTCCAACCAACCCGAGGAGAAGAACGACAGGTTCGCCGACCGTGCGGAACTCCTTCGGCTCGCCGAAAATGTCCCCGGACTGCGGACACCGGCTTTTGAGCAATGCGTCAACAAGGGAACGCACGAGGCTTGGGTGCGCACTGTCACGGAGGAGTTCCGCGACCACGAATTCCGGGGGACGCCGGCCATGCTGCTCAACGGCAAGCAGCTCGACGGGCGTGCCGGTGGGGCCATGGCCTCGAAGGAGGCGTTCGAGGGCGCGGTGCTCGAAGCCGTCGCCGAGGCCGGCGGGCCCTCACCGTCGCCCTCGGCGTCACTCCCCTCTTCGCCTGCGCAGCCGCCCGAGCATGCGGCCCGTCCGCGTTCGACGCCGAGTTCTGCCCCATCGCCCTGATCCGTACCGGCAGGCCCGCGCCAGGGGGGAGGGGGGAGTCGGCGTGTGGCTATGGGTCTGCGTTCTCGGTGTGCGGGGGGTCGGCGGGGCGTTCGGTGGCGGCGGGGGTGAAGAGGCCGGTCGTCTCGGTGATCGCGAGCAGGCGCTCGACCTGGGTGCTGGCCGCGGTGATCGCGAGGGTGCGGTCGGTGCGGTGTGCGGTGCTGCGCAGGCCCAGCAGGAGGTTGAGGCCGGAGCTGTCGCAGAAGGGGACGGCGGACAGGTCGACGTCGAGCCCGGTGCCGCTGGCCCGCAGCGCGCGTCCGAGGGTCTCGTCCAGGCCGCCGACGACGTCGAGGTCGATCTCGCCGCGGACCGTCGCACGGACCCGGTCCCCTTCGACGGCGAGCCGGACCAGCAGGCCCTTGGCGACGTGCAGGTCCGCGGGCAGGCTCCCGTCGGCCGGGGGCGGCGGGGGCGGCGCGGGGGATGGAGGAGTCGGGGTCGGGGCAGCGGGACGCGCCACGGGCGGCTTACCGCGCATGGTCTCTTCTCCTGCCTGTGAGCCATGGGACGACATCTCCAGCGTCTGCCGAATCCCTTCTCACGTCAACCAATACGTGAACGGAAATTCGTCAATGGCAATGCGTGCAATCGGGTTCGGCCATGCGTGCCATCGGGGTGTCATCGGCCTGTCATCGGCGTGTCATCGGCGGCGTGGTCAGCGCAGCAGGACGGCCAGTAGCTCCGCCAGCGTCGGGCCGCTGTCGGCGGGGTGGCGCAGCTGCTTGCCGTCGATGACGCGGTAGACGTTCGAGCGCCCGACCCGGTGGTGGCTGAGATAGCCCGCCGCTTCGAGGTCGGCGATGATCCGCTGGACCGCTCGCTCGGTCAGCAGGCAGCTGGTCGCGATGTCACGCACCCTGATGCCCGGGTCCCGGGCGATCTGCACCAGGACGCGCGCGTGATTGGTCAGGAACGTCCACTGGCGCCCGATGGCCGGGTGTTCTTCCACGCCCTCAGGATAGGGCGGTCGCGTTGGCTGAGACATGAGAGGAATTCGCGTGCTCCTTCCCGCTTTTCGTGGTCGCGGCGCGGTCTCGCGCACGGCCTGCATCCGCTCGCCGATCTCCCCCCATGTGGTCTTCCCGGTGGTCCTCCCGCAACAGGACGATGGCATCGTTCGACATTGCTCGTCTCCTCACTCAGAGGCTTCCCCTCCCGACTCCGGCGTGTCCCCCGCTGCCCCTGTGCCAAACACCGCACTCACACACCGCACTCAAACACCGCGCGCCCCTGCCGAACACCGCTGACCTCCTGCTTCGGCGCCGACGGCCGCTCGCGCGCGGTTTGCCGGGCCGCCCATCGGGCAGCCGCCCCGCCGACACGAGCCGGGGGCCGACGGCCCGGCCGCCCCGCGCCGTTCCCAGGACGGAGACCGCGACATGCCCATCAACCCCGAAACCCCCCAGCCCGAGCCGCCCGCCGACCTCGGACCCGACGCCAAGGACACCACCGACGCCAAGGACGCCGCACTCGACGCCTTCCGCGCCCCGGACCCGGACGGCCCGCTCACCACCGACCAGGGTGTGCGCGTCGACGACACCGACAACTCGCTCATCATCGGCGACCGCGGCCCCACCCTGCTGGAGGACTTCCACCTCCGCGAGAAGCTCACCCACTTCGACCACGAGCGCATCCCCGAACGCGTGGTGCACGCCCGCGGCGCCGGCGCCTACGGCTTCTTCGAACCGTACGAGTCGCTCGCCGGGTTCACCTGCGCCGACTTCCTCCAGGAGGCCGGGCGCCGCACCCCGGTGTTCGTACGTTTCTCGACCGTGCAGGGCCCGCGCGGCTCCGCCGACACCGTACGGGACGTCCGCGGCTTCGCCACCAAGTTCTACACCCGGCACGGGAATTACGACCTGGTGGGCAACAACATGCCGGTGTTCTTCATCCAGGACGCCGTCAAGTTCCCGGACTTCGTCCACGCGGTGAAGCCCGAACCGCAGAACGAGATCCCCACCGGCGCCTCCGCGCACGACACCTTCTGGGACTTCTGCTCGCTCCAGCCCGAGTCCACCCACATGCTGATGTGGGTGATGTCCGACCGGGCGATCCCGCGCAGCTACCGGATGATGCAGGGCTTCGGTGTGCACACCTTCCGCCTGGTGAACCGGGACGGGCGCGGCACGTTCGTCAAGTTCCACTGGCGGCCGCGGCTCGGCGTCTGCTCCCAGGTGTGGGACGAGGCCCAGGTCACCGCCGGGCGGGATCCGGACTTCCACCGCCGGGACCTGTGGGAGGCGATCGCGGCGGGGGACTTCCCCGAATGGGAGCTCGGTGTCCAACTGGTCACGGCGAAGGACGAGTTCGCCTTCCCCTTCGACCTGCTGGACCCGACGAAGCTGATCCCGGAGGAACTGGTGCCGGTGCGTCCGGTGGGGCGGATGGTCCTCGACCGCAACCCGCAGAACTTCTTCGCCGAGACCGAGCAGGTGGCCTTCCACACCGCCAACATCGTGCCCGGGATCGACTTCACCAACGACCCGCTGCTCCAGGGCCGCAACTTCTCCTACCTGGACACCCAGCTGATCCGCCTGGGCGGCCCCAACTTCGGCCAGCTGCCCGTCAACCGCCCGCTGGCCGACGTGCGGACCAACCACCGCGACGGCTACGGCCAGCAGGCCATCCACCCGGGGACGAGTTACGCACCGAACTCGGTGGGCGGCGGCTGCCCGTTCACCATGGGCGGCGGCCACCTGCCGGAAGGGGTGTTCCAGCACTACCAGCAACGGGTCAACGGCAGGGCGATCCGGCGGCGCAGCCCCAGCTTCGCCGACCACTACAGCCAGGCCGCGCTGTTCTGGCGCAGCATGGCGGGCTGGGAGCAGCGGCACATCATCGCCGCGTTCGCGTTCGAGCTCGGCAAGGTGGGCGACGAGGAGGTGCGGCGCCGGATGGTCGGCAACCTGGTGCGCGTGGACCCCGACCTGGCGGCGGAGGTCGCTCGGCGCACCGGCGTGCCCGAACCGCAGCCGTCACCCGGAGACCGGGCGGCAGCGCGGGACGGCGACGAGGCGGCGGGCCCCCGGGTCTCCCCGGCGCTCAGCCTGGAGAACCTGCGCGGCAGCGGCATCCGTACCCGCAAGGTCGCCGTGCTGGCCGCGCCCGGGGTCGACGGCGGCCAGGTGCGGGCCGCGCACGAGCGGCTGGGCGCGCAGGGCGCCGTCGTGGAGACGCTGGCCGCGCACGGCGGTCACGTGGCCGCCCGTGGTGGTGACCCTCTGCCGGTGGACCGCCCGCTGCCCACCACCGCCTCGGTGCTGTACGACGCGGTGGTGGTTCCGGACGGCGCCGGGCCCGCGCTGGCCGCCGATCCGGACGCCGTCCGCTTCCTCGCCGAGGCGCTGCGCCACGGCAAGCCGGCGGCGCTGCTCGGCTCCGGCGTCGACCTGGCCCGGGCGGGCGGTTACGACGCGCCCGGGAGCCTGGCCGGCGTCGCGCTCCACGACCCGCAGGAGCCGGCGGATCCGGCCCTGTGGGACGGCTTCGCCCGGCTGGTCGAGCGGCACCGCTTCCCGGACCGCTGACCCCGCAGCGGCGCCACTTCCGTGGGCCGGGCCGCCCGCGCGGGCCGGGCGCCCGCCGGCCCCCGCGCGAGGCGGAGCGGGGGCCGCCCCCGGG
>NZ_JBHWIJ010000135.1:5961-8189 GCF_042732255.1 Kitasatospora sp. NPDC059803
CCGCCCGCCCACCCGCGCGCCCCGCGGCGGCGCCCCGCGCCCCCCCCCCCCGCGCCCCGCAACTCACGGGCCGCGCCCCCCCCGCCAGGGGGGTGCGGTCAGGGGGGCGTGATCAGGGGACGTGGACCGTGACGGGGCTCAGCCGGGGGTGATCCGGCCGCGCCAGCCACCCTCCTCCCGGCCCTGGTCCTCGATGAAGTCCTTGAAGCGCCGGAGGTCCCCCTTGACCCTGCGGTCGACCATGCCCAGCATGTCGCCGGTCTTCTCGGCCATCCCCTCCGGCTGGAAGTTGATGGCCAGGTTGATCCGGGTGTGCCGGTCGTCCAGTTCCTGGAAGGTGACGACGCCCTTCTGCCGCACGTCGCCGTCCGTCGTGCGCCAGGCGATCCGCTCGTCGGGCAGCTGGTCGATGATCTCGGTGTCGAACTCGCGGGTGACGCCGCCGATGCTGGTCCGCCAGTGGTTGTGGCGCTCGTCCAGCTGGGTCACCGCGTCGACGCCCTCCATGAAGCGCGGGAACTCCTCGAACTGGGTCCACTGGTTGTACGCGGCGTGCAGCGGCACGTCGACGTCGACCGTCTCCTTCACCATGCTCATCTGGGGCCTCCTCACGTGTGCGGTGGCCGAGCCTTTCCCGGCCGCCCGCGCGCCTGCCCGCTGCGCCGCGCCCTAACCCACCCGCACGCCGTAGCACCGGCCACCCGGCCTGGCGCCGGCGCTACGGCGTGCGGCGGGCCTGGACCACGGCGCGCCCGGCCAGCGCGCCGCCGTAGACGGTGTAGCCGACGCCGATCAGCCAGGACTGGACGATCAGTACCGTCCCGACCGTCCCGTAGGAGACCGCGTTGGACACCAGCAGCGGCGCGAAGACCAGCCGGGAGAAGAGCCGCAGGCCCGCCAGCGCCACCATGGTCGCGACGGCTCCGGGCAGCAGTTGCCTCGGCGGGACGCGTCCGGCGAGCAGCAGGTGCTGGAGCCACCAGAACAGCAGGAGGCCGCCGACGGTCGTGACGGCGATGCGGAAGGAGGGCTGGACAGCCGAGTGGTGCCAGGGCATGCCGCTGGAGGCGGCCAGCACGATGTACCCGATCAGCCCGGCCAGGCCGAGGGTCTGGCGCCAGACCGCGTGCCACGGGCCGCGGTCGAGCTCCCACACGCGCTCGTAGACGCCCTGGACGGACGCCATCAACGAGACCCCGAAGACCGCCAGCGCGGCCAGGCCGAAGCCCGTGGTGGTGCTGAGCACCTGGCCCCGGGAGGCGAAGAGCCGGTGGACGGCGTCGGCGCCCGGCCCGCTCAGGCCGAGGCCGTCGGTGATCCACTCGGAGATCCCGCTGCCGCGCGAGGGGAAGGCGGCCGCGATGACGATCAGCAGCGGCACGAGGGTCACGAAGAAGAGCGCCGCGAAGGCCATCGAGCGCTGGAGCAGTTCGATGGTGCGGCCGTGTTCCCACACGCCGACGACGGCCGCCCGCAGGACCTGCCACCAGCTGCGGGCGATCTCCGTCAACCGGCTGCGACGGCGCACGCCGCTCAACCCAGGACGCCGCGCGGCGACGGCGACGGCGACGGCGGGGACGGGGACGGGGACGGGGACGGCGGGGACGGGGACGGGGACGGCGACGGCGGGGACGGGGACGGCGACGGTCGGTTCACGGCCACTGGATCCTCGCTGTGCTCGACGCCCACGGACGGACCTGCCCCGTCAGGATGCCACCGCGCGGGGCGCGTCCGGCGCTCCGGCGTCGCGACCGGCGCCCGGTGGCGCCGGGTGGCCGCGCGCGGACACCGCTCCTCCCGGACGCGGAACACCCGCCCGGCAGGCCGTCGACAGGCCGTCAGCTCGCGGGCAGCCGTAGATCACACCACACCGTCTTGCCCGGCCCCGACGGGTGCCAGCCCCAGCGCAGGGTGAGCCGGCTCAGCAGGAACAGGCCGAGGCCTCCCGGTTCGTCCGGGGGGTGCGGGGGCCGGGGCAGCGGCGGGCGCGGGCTGGCGTCGCTGACCTCGATCCGCAGCCGGCCGGTGGCGCGGACCAGGAGCAGCGTCCCGGGCTCGCCGCCGTGGCGCAGGGCGTTGCCGACGAGTTCGGAGACCAGCAGGACGGCGTCGGCGGCCCCCCGCGGGGGGGCCACCGGCGCGCGGGACGCCGGGGGGTAGGCCCCGGGGGGGGGGGGCCGCCCCCGGGGGGGGCCGGGCCGGGGGGCCCGGCCCCCCCGCGCGCGGGG
>NZ_JBHWIJ010000135.1:8199-12676 GCF_042732255.1 Kitasatospora sp. NPDC059803
ATCCCCCCCCCGCCTCCCCCCCCCCCCGCCGCCCCCCCCCACGTCCCACCCGACACCGGGTGAGCAGGCCCCGGGCGTGGGCGGCCGCCCCGGGGTGGGCCCGGAGCGGCAGCCGCTGCGCCCACGGCCTCGTGGGGAGCGGGCGTCCGGCGGAAGGCCGTGGTCCGGTCATGCGGTCGCGTCCTTCCCCGGCCCGGTGAGGGGCCCGTGGTCGTCGTGGGATCGGCTCCGGGGGCGTCGCGCCTCAGTGGCCGAACAGGTGGCGGATCCGGCCGCCGCACGGGGGCTCGACCGGTAGGCCGACGTCCTGGCCGCCCTACTGGGCGGGGCGTTCCTCGGGCGGCGCGGGCTGCTCGCCCCCGTCGGGCGGGAGGGGTCGCTCGGGCGGGTCCGGCCGCACCACCGGCTGGGACCGCTGGTGGGCCGCCCGGTGCGCGGCCGGCCGGACGGGGCGTCGGGTTCGCCGGGACCGCCGGACCGTCAGGACCATCAGGGCCAGGCCCAGGCAGAAGAGCAGGGCGAGGGCCAGCCCGGCGAGGAAGATGCCCAGGCTGTCGAGCGCCGGCAGGCGGATGCCCAGCACCGTCGCCTGGTAGTCGGGCCCGCCGGAGAGGTTGTCCGCGATCAGCAGTCCGGCGAAGGCACCGGCCGCCGCCATCAGCAGGAGTCCTAGCAGCAACATGGGGAGTCCTCTCCGTCGTCCGGTTCCGGTCGCCCCCGCAGGGCCGCGCCTACCCGGGCGGGCCCGTGCCTAACGCCGCGCTTCGCGGGCCTGCTCAGGGCGAGGGGACCGGGGCTCACGCGGCAGGGGGCTACCGGCTCTGGACGGCGATCAGGCAGGTGTCGTCGTCGGTGTCGGCGGGGCTGAGCTCCAGCAGCCGGTCGAGGTAGCGCTCCAGGTCGGGGCCGGGGGCTCCGGCGGCGCGGATCAGCTGGTCGACGGACTCCTCGACCGGGCGGTCCCGGCGTTCGACCAGGCCGTCGGTGTAGAGGACCAGGACGTCGCCCGGCGGCAGGTGGGCGGTGTGCTCCTCGTACCGGGCGTCGTCCAGGGCGCCGAGGAGCACGCCGTGCGGCAGCGGCAGCACTTGGGCGCCGTCCGCTCCGACCAGGATCGGGGGCAGGTGCCCGGCCCGCGCCCAGCGCAGTTCGCCGACGGCCGGGTCGATGAGCACGCAGACGGCCGTCGCGGTGATCTGGCCGGGTTCGCGCAGGGCGACGGTGTTGGCCCACTCCAGCATCCGGGCCGGGCCGGCCCCGGTGACGGCGAGGCCGCGCAGCGCGTGCCGCAGGGCGACCATGCCGGTGGCCGCGCCGACGCCGTGCCCGGCGACGTCCCCGACGGTGAGCAGCACCCGCTTGTCGGGCAGCAGCAGCACGTCGTACCAGTCGCCGCCGACCCGGTCGTGCTGGGCGGCGGGGCGGTAGCGGACGGCGGCCCGCAGGCCGGCCGGGCCGAGCGGGGGCGGAGCGGCGGGCAGGAGGGCCTGCTGGAGCCGCAGCGCCAGTCGCTCGCTGTCGGCGGTCTCCTGCTCGCTGTCGGCCAGGCGCGCCCGGGTCGCCCCGAGCGCGACCTCCGTACGGTGCTGGGCGGACACGTCGTGGAAGGCGCCGCGCACCCCGGTGAGCTGGCCGTGGTCGTCGAGGAGGGGCTCGGCGATCACCCGGGTGTACCGGTGGGTGCCGTCCTGGTGGGCCAGGCGGACGACGGCGGAGGCGGTCCGGTGCCGGCGCTGGACGGTGTCCAGCAGGCGCCGGATCGCGGGCTCGTCGTCGGGGTGGGCGTGCCGGGCGAGCTGGGCCAGCGGGACCGGGTCGGTGTCGGGCGGCAGCCCGTAGATCTCGTGCAGGCCGTCGCTCCAGCGGATCCGGCCGTCGGCCGGGCACTCCTCGAACCCGGCCACCCGGGCCAGCCGCTGGGCCTGGCGCAGCAGGGCGCTCTGCTCGGCCTCACCGGCCCGCGCGGTCTCCGTCTGCCAGCCGACCAGCACGCGGCCGCCGACGGGGGCCGCCGCGAGCAGGACGGTGGCGGGAAGCGCGAGTCCGCCCTGCTGGAAGACCAGCCGGACCCGCTCGCCGGGCAACGGGACCCCGGTCTCGTGCACCCGGATCAGCCGTTCGAAGAGGCCGCCGGCGCACGCGGCCGGGTAGACCTCCAGGAGCGAGGTGCCCTCCAGCGTGTCCCGGGGGCGTCCCAGTGGATCGCGGAAGTGCGCGTTGGTCCGCAGGAGCGTGAAGTCGGCGACCTCTCCTCGGCGGACGACCGGCTCCAGCAGCAGGGCCGGGGTGGGCAGGCCCTCCAGGAGGGCGGTGTCGTCGCCGGGCGGGACGGGGACGGGGGTGGGGGCCGGGGCGGGGGCGGCGCCAGCTTCGACCAGGAGGGTCGCACAGAGGTCGGCGAGGGCGTGGAGCCGGCGGCGTTGGGGCCCGCCGAGCACGGGGGCGGGTGCGGGGGCGGGGCCGGGTGCGGGCCACAGGACCTCCAGCGCGCCCCGGCGGCGGCCTGCGTCGATCAGCGGGAGGACGGCCCGGGCCGAGCCGACCCCCACCGACGGGCCTGCGGTCTCCGGATCGCCGGGCCACAGCTCCGCGCCGCCGACCACGACGCGCTGGGCCGGGGTGGGGACGCCGGGTGGCACCCGGCTCCAGGCGTCGGCCTCGGCAGCGGACAGCCCGGCGTGCGCGGCGAGGGCGAGCACGCCGCCCGGCAGCCGCAGCCACAGCGCGACGGCGTGCGCGCCGAGCGCGTCCGCCGTCTGCTCCAGGACGGCTTCGGCGGCGCCTTGCAGATCGGCGACGGCGGCCAGCGCGGGCGTCACGGGGTCGGCTGTGCCCGCGAGCGGCCCGGGTGGCTGGCCGCGTGCCTGGCCCGACACCCCGGCGATGTCGGCGGCCAGGGCCGCCACGGGCACGGCGGCCTCCCGGGCGAGCCTGGCGAGTCGGGCGGCGGCTTCGGCGGGGAGCAGGCCGAGGCGTTCGGCCAGGATCCCGGTGGCCAGGTCGACGACGGCGCGGGCGCGAGCGTCGGCTCGCACCCGGGCGGCGGTGCTCTGGAGCCGGCGCACGGTTTCGGCGAGGGCCCGGGCCGTGGTGTCCGAGGGCTCATGCCCGGCGGTCATGGCGTGTCCAGCCAGTGCCGCATCCGGCCGAGCAGGTGTCGGGTGTCGACGGGTTCGCCCGGACGCAGGCGCTGCGGCGGTGCGTCCCCGACCGGGCGGCCGGAGGCGCTGGCCGTCGCCACCTCGGACATCGAGCGGACCTGACCGGTCAGGTTGGAGGCCATCACGTTGACGTTGTCGGAGAGGTCCTTCCACACTCCGGAGATGCCCTTGACGGTGGTCTGGCCGCGCAGGTTGCCGACGGTGCCGACCTCCCGGGCGGCCCTGGTCACCTCGTCGGCGAACGCGGACAGCTGGTCGGCCATGGTGTTGAAGACCGTCGCGATCTCCCCGAGCACGCCGGGCCGCTCGGGCGCGAGCCGGGTGGCGAAGTCCCCGTCGCGCACGGCGGTCAGCCCGGCGAGCAGGTGCAGCAGGGCCTGCTCGGCCGGATCGGCGCCGGGTGCCGGCCGCTCGTCCATCCGTTCCACCGCCCGGGTCCGCCGCACGCCCGGGGTGCCCGACCGGGCGCCCCAGCCCCGGGGCGGCGGGCCGCCGCCCTGCTCCCACTGTGCCACCGGAGGGCGAAGGGCGACAGGCAGGACAGGTGTCGGGGCCAGCGGGCGGAGGCCCGGGGCGACGGGCCGCGCGTTCACTCCGGTGGCGCGTCCCGCAGCACGAAGACCTCGACGGCCCCGGTCAGTTCGAGCATCCGCAGGACCAGCGGGCGGGGGCGGGCCAGTTCGAGCCGGCTGCCCTCGGCGGCCGCGCGGGCGTGGGCCCGGAGCATCGCGTTGAGCCCCGTGGAGTCGCAGAACTCCAGGCCCGCGCAGTCGAGCACGATGACGGTGAGGGGCGCGGCCAGGGCCGCGTCGAGGGCCGTGTGCAGGGCGCCGACCGAGTCGAGGTCGAGTTCGCCGTCCAGCGCGAGGACGGTGCCGCCGGCCCACGGCCGGGCCCGTGCGGTGAACCCGCCCGGCCCCGGGGCACCCGGCGCCGGGGCACGGCCGGTCGGTGGTCGGCGGGTCATGGTGTCGGCTCCTTCCGTTACCGGCCGGTCGGGCGGTTCACGCCGTACGGTACGCATCCGCTCGGGCGGGTGCGGGGCGCAGCCCGTGGCCGGGGGCGCCGTCCGCGCCGGGGGTGACGGTGCCGCCCGCCGGGTCGGGGGTGCCGTCGAAGGGCAGCCGCTCGATCCGGACGTGGTCGGAAACCTTCGGGGACACGGTGTTCCTCCTTCATCACGCTTCATCACGCTTCGCCCAGGGCGGGGGGCGGCCCCCCCCGGCGACCCGGCCGGCGGGGGGGGGGGACGGCGCGCGGGGGGGGTGTGGGAGGGCGCGCGCGGGGGGGGGGGTGGCGCCCACGCGGCGCCGCAC
>NZ_JBHWIJ010000135.1:12686-21577 GCF_042732255.1 Kitasatospora sp. NPDC059803
GGGGACAGGGTGTTCCTCCTACACCCCCATACACCCCGCTGCGCCCGGGGCGGCCCCCGGCTGCGGGGATAGCCGGGGGGGGGGGCCGGAAACGCCCGGGAGGGAGGGAAATCAGCGCGGCGCCTCGGGTTCAGCGGCTCCCTCGTCGTCCGCTCCACAGTCGTCCGCTCCCTCGGGTTCGGCCGGACCTGCGGGTTCGTCCGCCCAGCCGGGGGCGTCGCGGTCCTCCAACTGCTCGCGCAGGCTGGTGAGGGTGGCGGTGAGCAGGCGGGAGACGTGCATCTGGGAGACGCCGATGCGCTCGGCGATCTGGGACTGGGTCCAGCCGTCCCAGAAGCGCAGTTTGAGCACCGTCTGATCGCGGCACGACAGGCGGGCGAGCAGGGGGCGCACAGCGGTGCGGAAGTCCGCGAGTTCGATGCCGGGGTCGCAGGCCCCCAGGCGGTCGAGCATGGCGCCGCCGCTCTCGTCGAGGTCGTGCTCGCGCGGCGCGTCCAGCGAGTCGGGCCGGTAGACGCGGCCGGCGACCAGGCCCTCGGTGGCCTCCTCGACGGTGATGTGGAGGTCCTCGGCGATCTCGTCGGGGTGCGGGAGGCGGCCGAGTTCCTGCTCCAGCCGGTCGGATCCGCGGGCCACGGTCAGGTACAGCTCCTGCATGCCGCGCGGGACCCGGACCGGCCAGGAGGTGTCGCGGAAGAAGCGCTTGATCTCGCCGGCGATGGTGGGGATGGCGTAGGTGACGAACTCGACGCCGCGCTGCGGGTCGTAGCCGTCGACGGCCTTGATCAGGCCGATCGTGCCGACCTGGAGGATGTCGTCCATGTCCTCGGCGCGGTGCCGGAAGCGGGCGGCGATGAAGCGCACCAGCGGCATGTTGAGTTCGATGATCGTGCCGCGCACGTAGCTGTACGCGTGCGTTTCGCGGGCGAGTGCGGCCAGGCGCTCGAACAGCGCGTCGCTGAGCTCGCGTGCCTCGTACTTGCCCATCGCGCGCAGTTGCGCGTCCGTCGGGCGGGGTGGCACGTCGGGCGGCAGGCCGGACGGCGGGGCGGCCGTCCAGTCGATGGGGCGACCGGTTTCCAGCATGGTGGACACGGTGGCTCTCTCCTGGGGCATCGGGGCGAACGCCCGGCACCGCGAGCGGCTCGCGCCGAACGCGACGGGCTGCTTTCCGGAGGACCTGGGCCCGGCTTCCGTCGGGCGACGGCCCCGGTGGCACCCGGCGAGGGTGCGGACGCGACTGGCTGCGATCCATGGCCGCGTCATGCGTTCTCTACCCGACACACGACTTCCAATTCATGTTTTGGGCGGTTTATTGCCTTATCTACAGATACACGCGTATGACGATCATGCCGCTGACGAGGACCACGCCGGTGATGACGACCGCCCCGGTTCCCCCGGGCCCGGACACCGAGCCGCCGCCCCAGCCGCACCCCAGTCAGCTCTGACCCCCCCGGTTCCCGGAGGGTCAGAGCTGGAGGGCGCCGGGGTCCACCGGGGGCGCGACCTCCAGCCAGACCAGCTTCCCCTCGCCCTCGGGCAGGCAGCCCCAGTCGCGCGCCAGCCGGTTCACCACCCGCAGGCCGTGGCCGCCGGGACGGCCCGGGTCCGCGAACGGGCGCAGCCGCGGCGCGGCCGGGCTGGCGTCCGAGACCTCCACCCGCAGCCGCTCGCCGTCCCAGCCCAGCCGCAGCTCCCGGGGACCGCCGGGCGCGTACAGGCACGCATTGGTGACCAGCTCCGACACCATCAGCAGGACGTCCTCCGCCGCCGCCAGCCGCCCGGCATCCGGCGCGGGCAGCCAGTGCCAGGCGAGCAGCGCCGCCCGGCTGAAGTCCCGGGACCGCTGGACCGCGCCCTCACTGCCGGCCAGCACGAGCCGCCTGGTCCGGTCGGAGCCGCCCGGCCGTCGGTCAGAGCCACTCGGCCGACGGCCGGAGCCGCCCGGCCCCCGGCCGGAAGCCGTCGCCCTCCGGCCGGAGTCCTTCGGCAACGCTCCATCCCCGGGGCTCTTCATGCCGGGCTCTCCTCACTCCACGTCGTCGCGGCCGCGCTGCGGCGGGTCCGCGGTCTTCAGAGCGGCGTCGAGGTCGGGGTGGATGCGCAGCACCGTGTCGGCCTCCGTGATCGCGAACAGCCTCGCCACCACGGGCCTCGGACCGGCGAGTTCCAGCCGCAGACCGGCCGCCTCGGCGTCCAGGCGTGCGCGCAGCAGCAGGTTCAGCCCGGTGGAGTCGCAGAACCGCAGGCCGGTGAGATCGACGACGATCCGTTCCTCGCCCCCGGCCACCGGACGGGAGAGCGCCGCCCACAGCCCGTTCGCGCTGCCGTGGTCCAGTTCGCTGTGGACGGAGACCACCCGCACGCGGCCCTCCCGGCGCACCGCGACGCGCAGGCCGCCGACTTGCTGCTCCCCCTCACCCCCGCTGGGCTGCTCGGCCGGCCGTGGCATGGCGGGCTCCCGGTCCGGTCGCGGCGGCGTCCTGTCGTCCCGACCGCCATCCCGCGCGGCGGTTCGGGTCGCGCGTCCGGCCCGGACCGGACGGACCGCCTCCCCGGGCACGGCCACCGCCCCGGGCAGCGCCGGGCCCACCACCCGCTCCTCATCCATGCCCCGCGTGTGCCCGCAGCCACGGTGGCTACACGTGTGCCGGCGTTCTCCACCGTCGGGCACGTCGGCCTGTTCCTGACCGCCGCGGCGGTGTAGGTGGCTGGCCACGCGGGGGCCAAGGCCGCACTGTCCAGCCTCACCGGCGTCCTGCTCGACCGGTACGGCTCGGCTCGGTGGACGAACGCGGACGGCACGGCCGCGCCCGCGAACTGCGGCTGCCCGGGGCGCTGTTCGGCCTCGGCGCGCTGGCCCTGGCCGGGCTGCCGCCGTTCGGCACCGGGCTCGGCAAGACCGTCGCCGAGGAGGTCGCCGGGCGCGAACTCGGTCGGCTACCCGCCGTATTCGGGCTGGTCTCGGCGCTCACCGGCGGCGCGGCGCCGGCCGTACCCGCAGCGTCGGCTCCCGAGACCTGGTGGACGGCCTCCGGGATCGGGCTGGGCCTGCTCTCCGCCCTGATCGCGGTCGACTTCGCCGTTGCCGTCGCCGTCGCCGTCGCCGCCGCCGTGCGCCGCGACCCCAGGCGCGGCACCGGCGGGCCGTACCGGGCGACCGTCCTGCCCCTGCGCCGCCTCCACTCCGGGCTGCTCGGCGACTACGTGGCGCTGCTGGTCGCGCTCATGGCGCAGCTGTGAGCGCGAGCGTTTCCGACCCGTCGACCGTTTCCAGACCCTCGGCCGTTTCCAGACCCTCGGCCGTTTCCGCCCCGTCGACCGTTTCCGCCCCGTCGGCCCGGGTAGCCGCGCGACGCCGGACGAAGCCCGGCAGACGCCAGGGAGGCCGCCCGTGCGAGTGAACGGCGCGAGACCGGCCCGGCGGCGCCACCCGACCCGGGTGGTCCTGCCCCGGGCGCGCCCCGTCGTGTCCGGCGGGTCCGGAGGCCGCGTGCCGGCCGGGCTGCGGACCGCCGCCGGGTACACCTGGCGGCTGCTCCTGCTCGGGGTGGCCGCCTACCTGGCCGTCTCCGTCCTCGGCCAGCTCCAGATGCCGGTCATCGCCGTGTTCCTGGCGCTGGTCATCACCTCGGTCCTGCGGCCGCTCGTCGACCTGCTGGCACGGGCGCTGCCCCGCTCGATCGCCGTCCTGCTGGTCCTCGTGTGCGCCATCGTGGTCGTGGGCGGCGTTCTCGCCCTGGTGGGGACGACCGTCGCCAGCGAGTGGGGCCGGCTGGGCACCGAACTGCGCGGCGGCCTCGGGCAGATCGACCACCTGCTCGCCGGCGCCCCCTTCCACCTGCGGGCCGGCACCGTCACCGACCTGCGCGCGAAGCTCGGCGAGTTCATCACCGCACACCGCTCGGCGCTGCTCAGCACCGCGCTCAGCGGGGCGAGCCGGGTCGTCGAAATGCTCACCGGGCTGGCGCTCGCGGTGTTCTGCTCGGTGTTCTTCCTCCACTCCGGCGACCGGATGTGGTGCTGGGCGCAGCACCAGCTCCCGGCCCGGTCACGATCTGCCTGGAACCGCGCGGGGCACGCCGCGTGGCGCACCTTCGCCGGCTACACCCGGGGTGTGCTGATCGTGGCGGCGACCAACGCGGTGCTGGTCGGCATCGCGCTGGTCGTCCTGCGGGTGCCGCTCGTGCTGCCACTGATCATGTTGGAGTTCGTCGCGGCGCTCGTCCCGCTGATCGGCTCCCCCATCGCGCTGGCCGTCGCCGCGCTGGTCGCCCTGGCGGCCCGCGGCCCGGTGGTCGCGCTGCTGGTGCTCGGGCTGATCGTGGTCATCGGCCAGATCGAGGGCCATCTGCTGCACCCGCTGGTCATGGGCTGGTCCGTCCGGATCCACCCGGTGGCGATCGCGCTGTCGGTGATCGGCGGCGCCGTGCTGGCCGGTGTCCTCGGCGCGGTGGTGGCGGTGCCGGTGGTGTCGGTCGCCTGGGCGGTGATCTGCGAACTCCGCGACCACGGCCCACCACCCCGCCCGGGTCCACGCACCGGCCCCCCAACGGCACACCACGGGCAGCCGCACCGCCAACACGACGAACGCCGCCCCCCGCACCGAGCCGCCCCCGGCCGGGGCCCCCGGTGATCGGACTGATCACACCACGACGGCCCGAAGGGTCGAATCCGCGCCGGGATTGCACGCGGGCCGTTCCCTTCCGGTCCGGGCTTCGTTGGGCAGGTGATTGACGTGATCCGGCCCGGACGGTCCGCGCATTGCCAGGTGACCCGCCCAGGGCTCGACCCATTGGCATGACGAGGGAGACTGACGATGAAGCTGAGTGTTCGACGCGGACTCGTGGCGGCGACCGCCACGGTCGGCCTGATCCTGGCGGCGGCCGCGCCGCAGGCCACGGCGGCCGGCCCGCAGCACCCCGCCTCCACCACCAGTACCGAGCAGGCGGGCGGGCAGCGGGTGGCGCCGGGGGATCCGGTCCGCGACGGGAGCCCGGACTCCGCGGTCGACCGGGTCGCCGACTTCTACGGCGCCTACATCGACGCCGTCTCCGACGGCACCGACAACCTGTCGGACGGCCTGCGCTCCCACTACCTCACGGCGGACTTCCAGCAGCGGCTGGCCGCCTGGGAGCAGGCCAACCACGCCGACGGCGTCCTCCGCGCCCAGGACGTGCCCACCCACTGGGAGGTGCGGTACCACGACTCCGGAGCCGGCCACCTGTTCACCACCGTCACGCTCACCTGGGGCACCGGCCCCAACGCCACGCACACCAAGCTGGCCGTGCAGAGCGACCTGAGCACCAAGCTCATCTCGGACATCGAGGACGCCCCGGCCGGATACTGACATCAGCCTGGACCGGATGACGGAGCGGACGGTGGGAACGCGGGCGGCGGACGACATCGTGTGAGAACGAAGCCGCCGATCCGCCTCCCGCCGACTGCCGTCAGTGGTGGGGGGGGGGGCCCCGCGCGGGGCGGCCCCGCCACCTGTACAGCCTCCCGGTGCGGCTGTCCCGGCTGGCCGGGGACCTGCGCCCCGGCGGCGCGCCCCGGGCCCGGCGCGGCGGGGCGCGGCGCCCCGCGCGCCCCGCCCGCCCCCCCCCACTGCCGTCGCCGCATCGTCCGAGGTACACCCGCGCCGTTCTGCCACCGGCGAAAAACCGGCCCGACCGGGTTCGACGCTCACTACAGTCCGGTCCCATGACGACGGTTACCACGCGCACGGTCGAGTACCCGGCCGATGGCCTCACGATGATCGGGCACCTCGCGCTCCCGGCCGGTACCGGCCGCCGACCCGCGGTCCTGGTCGGGCCCGAGGGGCCGGGGCTGAACGACTTCCAGCGGCGCCGGGCCGACGCCCTCGCCGAACTCGGCTACGTGGCAATGGCCTTCGACATCAACGGCGGGCGCTGGTTCACCGACCCGCAGGAGATGCTGGCGCACGTCACTCCCCTGCTCGCCGACCCCGACCGGATGCGCGGCATCGGCCACGCGGCGCTCGACGTGCTGCGCGCCGAACCGCGGACCGACCCCGACCGGATCGCCGCCATCGGCTACGGCACCGGCGGCGCGATCGCCCTGGAACTCGGGCGCGACGGCGTCGACCTGCGCGCGATCGGCACGGTCAACGCCCTGACCACGGGCCGACCGGGCGAGGCGGCGCACATCCGCTGCCCCGTCTGGGCCGGGGTCGGATCGGAGGACCCGATCATGCCGCCCGCGCAACGGGACGCGTTCGCCGCCGAGATGCAGGCCGCGGGCGTCGACTGGCGCCTCATGGTCTACGGCGGCGCGCTGCACGCCTTCCACCACCCGACGGTCGGCCACGCCGTGCTCCCCGGCGTCGGCCACCACCCCCGGCACGCTCAGCGCGCCTGGCACGACATCGTCGCCCTGCTCACCGAGTGCCTGCCCGTACCGGAGTGACCTGGCCGTACCGAAGTGACCCGGTCGGCGGACCCGACCTGCCCGGCGAGTCAGACGTCGGCTTCTGCGATCTGACGCACCAGGTGATCGCCCTCGAACCAGCGGCTCAACAGCTGGTGAACCGGGTCCGGACTCCCCGCCTGGTCTCCACGGCCCCAGCCCCAGCCGGCTCCCTGGGCGGGCGGCGTGCCGCCGGTCATCGCGGCCAAGCGGATCAGCGCCGTCTCGGTAGCGCCCGCGTCCTCCTTCCCGAGGGCCCACATGAACACCTGCGGATCCGCGGCAGCCGCCAGGACCGGGGAGAGCCCGCAGCCGGCCGAGTACCACAGGGTGTTTCCACGGCGACGCGCGTCCCGGAACTGCTCGGTCCACGTCCTCTCGTTTCTCGTTCGCCTGGCCACGTTGCCCGACCTGCCGATGTACAGCACCGGATGACCGACTGCCCCTACGTCCACCCAGACATAGATGCCCGATCCGGTCACCTCGTCCGGGCTCTCCGGCCCGATCGCCGCACGTATCGTGCCGATGTCCATGCACCCCTCCCAGGTCTCACGAAGGACGCCGACTGTACTGATCGGCCCCGGCGCACCGACAGCCGGGGCCGACCGACATCCCCTGGCCGACCTGTCCCGCCCACGGCGGCCACCTCGACGGGGCACCGCTGTTGCCTGCGCCCACGACCGTGACCCGCACGAACTCGACTCGACCGGCTCGACGGTTCGGGTCAGCCGGCCCGGAGCAGGGTGCGCAGCTCGGCGGTGTCGATGATGTGGGCCCGCGAGGGGAGGACCTTCTGCAGCAGGGCGTCGTGGACTTCGGTGTCCGGGTCGGCGACGCCGTCGGACAGGACGTAGAGCCGGTAGTCGCGGTCGGCCGCGTCGAGGACGGTGGACAGGACGACACCGCTGGTACTGACGCCGGAGACGACCAGGGTGGTGATGCCGCGCTCGCGCAGCTGCTGGTCGAGGTCGGTGGTGGACATGCCGCCGAAGCGGGTCTTGCGCACGACGAGGTCGCCGTCCCGGGGGGCCAGGCGCTCGTGGACGGCCGTGGCAGGGTCCTCGTGGTGCATGACGCGGTGTCGGGCCAGCGGGGCGAAGGACTTGTTGGTCGCCGGGATCGCGTCCCAGTCGGCCTCGGTGAAGCCGACGCGTACGTAGGCGACGGTGCCGCCGCTTGTGCGGACATCGGCGATGGCCGCTTCCACACGGTCGAGCAGGGCTTCCCGGCCTCCGCCCTCGGGCAGAGCGGCCAGGATCGCGGGCTGGCAGTCCAGGACGAGCAGAGCGGTGTGCTCGGGGTCAAGTGCGGGGGCGGTACTCACGCGATTGTTCTCCTTGCTTGGCGGCACCCGGTCGGTGCGGGGACACGATTCGGCGGACCGACAGCCACTCCCCCCACACAACCGATCGGCGATCAGAAGCATCAAAGCGCGCCTCATCCCCGGGGATCAAACAACCTCAGGACCATCAACCCACAACCATCAGTTGTACCTATAGAGTGCCGCCATGGACCTCGACACCGTTCGGACCTTCGTCGCCGCCGCCGACGCGGGGCAGTTCCAGGAGGCCGCCGCCGAGCTGGCCGTCACCCAGCAGGCCGTCTCCAAGCGCATCGCCGCGCTGGAGCGCAACCTCGGCGTGCGGTTGTTCACCCGCACCGCGCGCGGGGCCGAGCTCACCATCGACGGGCAGGCGTTCCTGCCCCACGCGCGCGAGCTGCTGCGCGCCGCCGAGCGCGCGGTCGAGTCCGTGCGCCCGGGCCGGCGTCCGCTGCGCGTCGACGTGATCAACTCGCGCGGCGCGGCGTCGGGCCTGATGCGCGGCTTCCACCGCGCGCATCCCGAGATCGACCTCGACGTGATGATGCTGTTCGAGATCGAGACGGCCGTCACCGCCATCCGCTCCGGTGCGATCGACGCATCCTTCCGCGCCGTCGTCGCGCCCGGCCGGCCCCTTCCCGAGGACATCGAGTCCGTCCGGGTGATCGACGAGCCGCTCCAGCTCCTCACCGGTCCCGCCCACGCCCTGGCGGGTGCCCGGTCGGTGACCGTCGCCCAGCTCGCCGGGCACCGGATCTGGATGCCCGGCATCGTCCCCGGTACCGAGTGGGGCGCCTACTACGACGACCTCGTCGCCGAGTTCGGCCTCACCATCGAGGCGACCGGCCCCAACTTCGGCTCCGACGCGCTCCTCGACACCATCGCCGACACCCCGGCCCTGGCCACCTTCATGGGCGAGCACACCCGCCTCGCCTGGCCCGCCGACCACGGCCTGCGCCGCATCCCGGTGACCAGCCCGACGCCCGTCTACCCCCACTCACTCCTCTGGCACCGCGACAACCCCCACCCGGCCCTGACCACCCTCCGCACCCACCTCGCCGCCACCACGACCGGCCACGACGCCCCGGGCACCTGGACACCGGACTGGGTTCTTCCGCGCTGAACGCCACCGCAGTTG
>NZ_JBHWIJ010000136.1:0-12822 GCF_042732255.1 Kitasatospora sp. NPDC059803
CGTCGCCGGTGAGCTGTACGTCGCGGGCGCCGGGCTGGCCCGGGGCTACGTCGGCCGCGCCGGCCTGACCGCCGAGCGCTTCGTGGCCTGCCCCTTCGGCGAGCCCGGCGGCCGGATGTACCGCACCGGCGACGTGGTGCGCTGGACCACCACGGGCGAACTGGAGTTCGTCGGCCGCGCCGACGACCAGGTCAAGCTGCGCGGCTTCCGGATCGAACTCGGCGAGGTGGAGGCCGCGTTCACCGCCCACCCGGCCGTCGGCCAGGCCGTCGCCGTGGTCCGCCAGGACCAGCCGGGCGACAAACGCCTGGTCGCCTACGTCACGGGCCCCGTCCGGCCCGACGAACTGCGCGCCTTCGTCGCCGACCGCCTGCCCGGCTACATGGTGCCCGCCGCGATCGTCACCCTCGACGCGCTGCCCGTCACCCCCAACGGCAAGGTCGACCGCCGCGCCCTGCCCGCCCCCGACTACAGCGGCGCCGCCGCCGGCCGGGCCCCGCGCACCGAAACCGAGCAGGCGCTCTGCGAACTCTTCGCCGAGGTCCTCGGGTTGGCCTCGGTCGGCATCGACGACAGCTTCTTCGACCTGGGCGGCCACTCGCTGCTCGCCACCAAGCTGGTCAGCCGCGTCCGCACCGCCCTCGGCACGGAGCTGCCGATCCGCGCGCTCTTCGACCACCCGACGGTGGCCGCCCTGGCCGCCGCCCTGCCCGCCTCCGGCGCGGCCCGCCCGGCCCTGCGGCCCGTCACCCGGCCGGAGCGCGTCCCGCTGTCCTCCGCGCAGCAACGCCTGTGGTTCATCGAGCAGTTCGAGGGCCCGAGCGCGCTCTACAACACGCCCGTCGCCCTCCGGCTGACCGGCGCCCTCGACCGCCCCGCGCTGGAAGGCGCGCTGCGGGACGTGGTGGCCCGGCACGAAGTGCTGCGCACCGTCTTCCCGACCACCGACGGCCAGCCGCACCAACTGGTCGCCGAGGCCCCCGAGTCGATCCTGCGGACCATACCCGTGGCCACCGAGGCGGCGCTCCGGGACGCCCTGGCCGAGGCCGGCGGGGCGGTCTTCGACCTCGCCCACGACCTGCCCGTCCGCGCGACGCTGCTCTCCCTCCCGCACGACGAACACGTCCTGCTCGTCCTCATGCACCACATCGCCACCGACGGCTGGTCCGTCGCCCCGCTCCTGCGCGACCTCGCCACCGCCTACCAGGCCCAACTGGCCGGCACCGAGCCGCAGTGGCAGCCACTCCCCGTGCAGTACGCCGACTACGCCCTCTGGCAGCACGAACTCCTCGGCACCCCCCAGCAGCCCACCACCCTGCTCACCGAACAACTCGACTACTGGCAGCAGGCGTTGTCCGGCCTCCCGGAGGAACTGGCGCTCCCCTACGACCGCCCCCGCCCGACCGTTCCCAGCCACCGGGGCAGCGCCGCCGAGTTCGAGGTCGACGCCGAACTGCACACCGCCCTGGCCGAGTTGGCGGGCACGCAGAACGCCAGCCTGTTCATGGCCCTGCAAGCCGCCGTCGCCGCCCTCTACACCCGCCTCGGCGCGGGCGCCGACCTCCCGCTCGGCACCCCCGTTGCCGGACGCACCGACGAAGCCCTCGACGACCTGGTCGGCTTCTTCGTCAACACCCTGCTGCTGCGCACCGACACCACCGGCAACCCCACCTTCCGGGAACTGCTGGACCGCGTCCGCCGCACCGACCTCGACGCCTACGACCACCAGGACATCCCCTTCGAGCGCCTGGTCGAACACCTCAACCCCCCGCGCACCACCCGCCACCCCCTCTTCCAGTCGCTGATCGCCCTGGAGAGCGGCCCGGCGGTGCCCGCCGCCTTCGGCGACCTGGCCTGCGCGGACCACCCCTTCGAGCTGGACGTGGCCAAGTTCGACCTGTCCTTCCGCTTCACCGAACAGGGCTCCCAGGCGGGCCTGTCGGTGGCGGTCGAGTACGCGGCCGACCTCTTCGACCACGCCACCGTCACCGCCCTCGCCGAGCGGCTGCTCCGCGTCCTGCGCGCCGTCGCCGCCGACCCGGACGCCCCGATCGGCAGCATCGAGATCCTCGACCCGGCCGAACGCGAGCACCTGCTCACCGGCTGGAGCGGACCGGCGGCACCGGTGCCCGAGGCCACCCTGCCGCAGCTGTTCGAGGCCCAGGCCGCCGCCACCCCCGACGCCCCCGCCCTGATCACCGACGCCGAACAGCTCAGCTACGCCGAACTCGACTCCCGGGCCGAACACTTGGCGGCCCACCTCGCCGAGGCGGGCGTCGGCGCCGACACCCCGGTGATCCTGCTGATGGACCGCTCCGCCGACCTGGTGACGGCGATCCTGGCGGTGGCCAAGGCCGGCGGCACCTACGTCCCGCTGGACGACCGGCACCCGGCCGAGCGGCTGCGGCAGATCACCGCCGAGACGCGGGCGGCGCTCGTCCTGGTCGATCCCGCGCACCAGGGCCACCCGCTGGCCACCGACGCCCCCTGCCCCGTCCTGCCGCTCACCGAGGGCTGGTTCGACGGCCCGCGCAGGCGGCGCGCCCAGCCCGCCGGGCTCCACCCGGAGCAGCTCGCGTACGTGATGTTCACCTCCGGATCCACCGGGGTGCCCAAGGGCATCGCCATCACCCACCGGGACGTGGTGCAGCTCGCGACGGACCCGTGCTGGCACCACCCCGACGGGCTGCGGGTGCTCTTCCACGCGCCGCACGCCTTCGACGCCTCGACCTACGAACTGTGGGCGCCGCTGCTCTCCGGCGGCCAGGTGGTCGTCGCGCCGCAGGGCGACCTGGACGCCTCCGCCATCCGCGAGCTGGTCCGGGCGCACGGGCTCACCCACGTGCACGTCACCGCCGGGCTGTTCCGCGTCATCGCGGAGGAGGACCCGGGCATCTTCACCGGCGTGCGCGAGGTGCTGACCGGTGGGGACGTCGTCTCCGCCCCGGCCGTCCGCCGGGTGCTGGAGGCCGTCCCGGGCATCGCGGTGCGAGCGCTTTACGGGCCGACCGAGACGACCCTGTGCGCGACCCAGTTCCCGATGCCGACCGCCTCGGCGGTCCCGAACGTGGTGCCGATCGGCCGCCCGCTGGCCAACACCCGGACGTACGTGCTCGACACCGCGCTGCAGCCCGTACCCGCCGGCGTGGCAGGCGAGCTGTACATCGCCGGCGCCGGACTCGCCCGCGGCTACACCGGCCGCCCCTCCCTCACCGCCGAACGCTTCGTCGCCTGCCCGTTCATCGCCGGTGAGCGGATGTACCGCACCGGCGACCTCGCCCGCTGGACCACCGACGGCGTCCTGGAATTCCTCGGCCGCGCCGACGACCAGGTCAAGATCCGCGGCTTCCGCATCGAACTCGGCGAAGTCGAAGCCGCGTTCACCGCCCACCCCGCCGTCGGCCAAGCCCTCGCCCACGTCCGCGAAGACCAGCCCGGCGACAAACGCCTCGTCGTCTACACCACCACTTCGACAGACAGCGTCACTCCCGGCGAACTGCGTGCCGCCGTCGCCGACACCCTCCCCAGCTACATGCTCCCCGCCGCCGTCGTCATCCTCGACACCCTCCCCGTCACCGCCAACGGCAAAGTCGACCGCCGCGCCCTCCCCGCCCCCGACTACACCGGCACCACCGAAGGCCGCGCCCCCCGCAACACCACCGAACAAACCCTCTGCGCACTCTTCGCCGACGTCCTCGGACTCACCACCGTCACCATCGACGACCGCTTCTTCGACCTCGGCGGCCACTCCCTCCTCGCCACCAGGCTGGTCAGCCGCATCCGCGCCGCTCTCGGTACGGAGCTGCCGATCCGCACCCTGTTCGACTCCCCCACGGTCGCCGCCCTGGCCGCCGTCCTGCCCGAGCGCGAACAGAAGGCCGCGCCGAAGAAGGCCCGCCCGGCCCTGCGGCCGATGCGCCGCCCGGGCGGCCCGGCCTGACCTGCCGCCCACCTCGCGGCCCCGTCCACCGCAGGATGCGCGCCCGCCGCCGGCCCGGCCGGCGGCGCGGCCTGCCGCGTCCCGCGACCGCCGAACCCCACCAGCCACACCAGCCCCAGCAGCCCTACCAGCCACAGCAGCCACAGCACCCGTAAGTCGCCAGTCGGAGGCAGACCTTGATCCCGTTGTCGTTCGCCCAGCAGCGGCTCTGGTTCATCGAGCAGTTCGAGGGCCCGAGCGCCCTCTACAACACGCCGTTCGCCCTCCGGCTGACCGGCGAGCTCGACGCCGCCGCCCTCGAAGGCGCGCTGTGGGACGTGGTGGCCCGGCACGAGGTGCTGCGCACCGTCTTCCCGACCACCGACGGCCAGCCCCACCAGCACATCCTCGACCAGGGGCGCCCGCCGCTGCACCGGGTGCCGGTGGCCGACGAGGCCGAACTGTCCGAGCGGCTGCGCGAGGACGCCGGGCAGGTCTTCGACCTCGCCGCCGATCTCCCCGTCCGCGCCTGGCTGTACGCCCTCCCCTCGCCGGGCGAGCACGTCCTGCTGCTGCTGACGCACCACATCGCCAGCGACGGCTGGTCCGTCGCCCCGCTCTTCGGCGACCTCGCCACCGCCTACGAGGCCCGGCTCGCCGGCACCGAGCCGCAGTGGGAGCCGCTGCCGGTGCAGTACGCCGACTACACCCTCTGGCAGCGCGAGCTGCTCGGCGAGGAGGACGACCCCGAGAGCGTCGTCTCCCTGCAACTCGCCTACTGGCAGCAGGCGTTGTCCGGCCTCCCCGAGGAGCTTGCGCTCCCCTACGACCGCCCCCGCCCGACCGCGCCCACCCGCCGGGGCGGCGCCGCGGAGCTGGAACTCGACGTCGAACTGCACACCGCGCTGGCCGAGTTGGCCGGCACGCAGAACGCCAGCCTCTTCATGGCCCTGCAAGCCGCCGTCGCCGCCCTCTACACCCGCCTCGGTACGGGCACCGACCTGCCGATCGGCACCGTCGTCGCCGGACGCACCGACGAAGCCCTCGACGACCTGGTCGGCTTCTTCGTCAACACCCTGCTGCTGCGCACCGACACCAGCGGCAACCCGAGCTTCCGGGAACTGCTGGACCGCGTCCGCCGCACCGACCTCGACGCCTACGACCACCAGGACATCCCCTTCGAGCGCCTGGTCGAACACCTCAACCCCACCCGCACCGCCGGCCACCCCCTCTTCCAGTCGCTCGTCACCCTGAACACGGAGCGGGCCGGCGATCTCGCCTTCGGCCCGGTGACGGCCCGGCCGGTCGAGGCCGGCGAGGCCCAGGCCCAGTTCGACCTGAACTTCAACTTCGTCGAGCACCTCACGGCGGACGGCGACTGCCTCGGCGTCCGCGGCGCCGTCGACTACGCGGCCGACCTCTTCGACCACGCCACCGCGACCGCCCTCGCCGAGCGGCTGCTGCGCATCCTGCGCGCCGTCGCCGCCGACCCGGACGCCCCGATCGGCAGCATCGAGATCCTCGACCCGGCCGAGCGCGAGCACCTGCTCACCGGCTGGAACGGACCGACCGCACCGGTGCCCGACACCAGCCTGCCCCGGCTGTTCGAGGCCCAGGCCGCCGCCACCCCCGACGCCCCCGCCCTGATCACCGACGCCGAACAGCTCAGCTACGCCGAGCTGAACGGCCGCGCCAACCGCCTCGCCGCCCTGCTGCTGGCGCGCGGCCTGACCGCCGAACAGCCGGTGGCGGTGCTGATGGAGCGCTCCGCCGGGCTGCTCACGGCCGTCCTCGCGATCGCCAAGGCGGCCGGCACGTACGTCCCGCTGGACGACCGCTACCCGCTGGACCGGCTCCAGCACATCCTCACCGACACCCGCACCGGCCTGCTGCTCACCGACCCGGCCCACCACGGGCACCCGGTCCTCGCCACCGGCGGCTTCACCACCGTCGAGGTCACCGACGCGCTGCTCGCCATGGCCCCCGAGGCGGGCGACCCGGCCGTGCCCGTGCACCCCGGCCAGCTGGTCTACGTGATGTACACCTCGGGCTCGACCGGCCTGCCCAAGGGCGTCGCCGTCACCCACCGCAACGTGGTGGACCTGCTGGGCAACCAGCACTTCCGCACGGGCCACCACGAGCGCGTCCTGCTGCACTCGCCCACCGCCTTCGACGCCTCCACCACCGAGATCTGGGCGCCGCTCGTCACCGGCGGGGCGATCGTGCTGGCCGAGCCCGGCGAGCTGGACATCCGGCGCCTCGCCGAGACCATCACCACCCACCGGGTGACCCTGGTCCAGGCGCCGTCGGGCCTGCTGCGACTGATGGCCGAAGAGACGCCGGAGGCCTTCCGGGCCGTCCGGCAGGTGTGGACCGGCGGCGACGTCGTCCCGCCCGAGGCCGTCCGCCGGCTGTTCCAGGCGTGCCCGGACACCTCCGTCGTCGCGGTCTACGCGCCCACCGAGACGACGGCCATCAAGACCACCTTCACCATGACCCCCTCCTCAGCAGTCCCGAACGTGGTGCCGATCGGCCGCCCGCTGGCCAACACCCGGACGTACGTACTCGACACCGCACTGCAGCCCGTACCCGCCGGCGTGGCAGGCGAGCTGTACATCGCCGGCGCCGGACTCGCCCGCGGCTACACCGGCCGCCCCTCCCTCACCGCCGAACGCTTCGTCGCCTGCCCCTACGGCCCGCCCGGCGAGCGGATGTACCGCACCGGCGACCTCGCCCGCTGGACCACCGACGGCGTCCTGGAATTCCTCGGCCGCGCCGACGACCAGGTCAAGATCCGCGGCTTCCGCATCGAACTCGGCGAAGTCGAAACCGCGTTCACCGCCCACCCCGCCGTCGGCCAAGCCCTCGCCCACGTCCGCGAAGACCAGCCCGGCGACAAACGCCTCGTCGTCTACACCACCACTTCGACAGACAGTGTCACTCCGGGCGAACTGCGTGCCGCCGTCGCCGAAGCCCTCCCCAGCTACATGCTCCCCGCCGCCGTCGTCATCCTCGACACCCTCCCCGTCACCGCCAACGGCAAAGTCGACCGCCGCGCCCTCCCCGCCCCCGACTACACCGGCACCACCGAAGGCCGCGCCCCCCGCAACACCACCGAACAAACCCTCTGCGCACTCTTCGCCGACGTCCTCGGACTCACCACCGTCACCATCGACGACCGCTTCTTCGACCTCGGCGGCCACTCCCTCCTCGCCACCAAGCTGGTCAGCCGCATCCGCGCCGCCCTCAGCACCGAACTGCCCATCCGGGCCCTGTTCGACTCCCCCACGGTCGCCGCCCTAGCCGCCGTCCTGCCCGCCTCCGGCACGGCCCGCCCGGCCCTGCGGCCCGTCGACCGGCCCGCGCGCATCCCACTCTCCCCGGCGCAGCAACGTCTGTGGTTCATCGAGCAGTTCGAGGGCCCGAGCGCGCTCTACAACACCCCGTGCGCGGTGCGCCTGACCGGCCGGGTCGACGCCCCCGCCCTCCAGGCCGCGCTGACGGACGTCCTCGACCGCCACGAGGTGCTGCGCACCGTCTACCCGACCACCGACGGCCAGCCCCACCAGCTGATCGTCGAGCGCCCCGAACTCCCGCTGCACACCGTGTCGGTGGCCACCGAGACCGAGCTCCAGGCCGCCCTGACCGAGGCCGGCGGGCAGGTCTTCGACCTCGCCCACGACCTGCCCGTCCGCGCGACGCTGCTCTCCCTCCCGCACGACGAACACGTCCTGCTCGTCCTCATGCACCACATCGCCACCGACGGCTGGTCCGTCGCCCCCCTCCTGCGCGACCTCGCCGCCGCCTACCAGGCCCGACTGGCCGGCACCGCACCACAGTGGCAGCCACTCCCCGTGCAGTACGCCGACTACGCCCTCTGGCAGCACGAACTCCTCGGCACCCCGCAGCAGCCCACCACCCTGCTCACCGAACAACTCGCCCACTGGCAGCAGACGTTGTCCGGCCTCCCCGAAGAGCTTGCGCTCCCCTACGACCGCCCCCGCCCGACCGCGCCCACCCGCCGGGGCGCGGCGGTGGAACTGCACCTGGACGGCGAACTCCACGGCGCCCTGGTCGAGTTGGCGCAGCAGAGCCGGGCCAGCGTGTTCATGGTGATGCAGGCGGCACTCGCCACCACGCTGGGCCGCCTGGGCGCGGGCACCGACCTGCCGATCGGCACCGTCGTCGCCGGGCGCACCGACGAAGCCCTCGACGACCTGGTCGGCTTCTTCGTCAACACCCTGGTACTGCGCACCGACACCAGCGGCAACCCGAGCTTCCGGGAGCTGCTGGAGCGCGTCCGGATCGGCACCCTGGACGCCTTCGGGCACCAGGACGTGCCCTTCGAGCGCCTGGTCGAGCTGCTCAACCCGGCGCGCTCGACGGCCCGGCACCCGCTCTGCCAGGTGATGCTAACCTCGGGCGGCGACGCCGGACAGATCCGCCTCGGCGGCCTGCCGGGCCGGGTCGAGGCACTGGATTCGGACCTCGCCAAGTTCGACCTGACCTTCGCCTTCGGCGAGACCTTCGACCGCGACGGCGCCCCCGCCGGACTGGAGCTGTCGGTCGAGTACGCCGTCGACCTGTTCGACCGGGCCACGGCGGCGGCGACGGCCGCGCGGTTCGAGCGCGCCCTGCGCGCGGTGCTGGCCGACCCGGACCAGCGGGTGGGCCAGGTGGAGATCCTGGCGCCGGAGGAGCGCCGGCAGCTGATCACGGCCTGGAACGACACCGACCACCCCGTCGCCCCCGCCACCTTCCCGGCGCTCTTCCAGGCCCAGGCCGCCGCCCGCCCCGACGCCGTCGCCCTCGCCTTCGGCGCCGAGCAGCTCACCTACGCCGAGCTGAACGGACGCGCCAACCGCCTCGCCCGGCTGCTCACCGCACACGGCGCGGGCCCCGAGCGGTTCGTCGCGATCGCCCTGGACCGCTCGACCGAGCTCATCGTCGCCCAGCTCGCCGTCCTCAAGGCCGGCGCGGCCTTCCTCCCGCTCGACCCGCGCTACCCGGCCGACCGCATCGCCTACATGCTCGCCGACGCCGCCCCCGTCCTGGTCCTCACCACCGGTACGGTGGCCGCCGGTCTGCCGGCCGACAGCGCCGTCCCGCGCCTGCTGGTCGAGGACCTCGACACCTCCGGCCACCCCGCGCACAACCTCACGGACGCCGAAACCGACGCCGAAACCGCCCCCGACGCCGCCGCGTACGTCATCTACACCTCCGGCTCCACCGGCCGCCCCAAGGGCGTCGTCGTCCCCCACACCGGCCTCGCCTCCCTGATCGAGAGCCAGCGCGAGAGTCTCGCGCCCACCCCCGACAGCCGCGTCCTGCTGTTCGCCTCCCCCTCCTTCGACGCCGCCGTCGCCGAGCTCAGCATGGCCCTGCTCACCGGCGCCCGCGCCGTCCTCGGCACCGCCGACCAACTGCTGCCCGGCCCGGCCCTGGCCGAACTGATCGCCGAGCAGGGCGTCACCCACGTCACCCTGCCGCCCACCGCCCTGGCCGTCCTGCCCCCCGACGCGCTCGCGCACGTCGAGACCCTGGCCGTCGCCGGGGAGGCCTGCCCGCCCGACCTCGTCGAGCACTGGTCCGCCCGCCTGCGGATGGTCAACGCCTACGGACCGACGGAGTCCACCGTCTGCGCCAGCATGACCACCCCGCTGTCCGGCCGGATCGCACCGCCGCTGGGCCGGCCCATCCTGAACACCCGGCTGCACGTCCTCGACGCCGCCCTGCGGCCCGTCCCCGCCGGGGTCGTCGGCGAGCTCTACCTCGCGGGCGCCGGCCTGGCCAGGGGCTACCTCAACCGGCCCGGCCTGACCGCCGAGCGCTTCGTCGCCAACCCGTACGACGCCCCCGGCAGCCGGATGTACCGCACCGGCGACCTCGCCCGCCGCCGGGCCGACGGCTCCCTGGAGTACCTCGGCCGCACCGACCACCAGGTCAAGGTCCGCGGGTTCCGCATCGAGCCCGGCGAGATCGAGGCCGCCCTCGTCCGGCACCCCTCCCTCGCCCAGGCCTTCGTCCTGGTCCGCGAGGACCGCCCCGGCGACCGGCGCCTGGTCGGCTACGCCGTGGCCCGGCCCGGCCAGACGGTCGACCAGGCCCTCCTGCGGGCCCACGTCGGCGCGACCCTGCCCGACTACATGGTGCCCTCCGCCGTCGTGGCCCTGGACGCCCTCCCCCTCACCGCCAACGGCAAGGTCGACCGCCGCGCCCTCCCCGCCCCCGACACCGCCGCCTGGCCCGGCGCCGGGCGGGCGCCCGGCACGCCGCAGGAGGAGGTGCTCTGCGGGCTGTTCGCCGACGTGCTCGGACTCGAACGGGTCGGCGTGGACGACAACTTCTTCGAACTGGGCGGGCACTCGCTGCTGGCCGCCCGGCTGGTCGCGGGGCTGCGGGAGCTGGTCGGCGCGGGCGAGGGGATCGGGGTCCGCACCGTGTTCGAGGCGCCGACCGTCGCCGGGCTCGCCGAGCGGCTCGCCCGGGGGCCGGGCGCCGAGAGCTTCCCCGTCCTGCTGCCGATCCGCACCCGGGGCTCGCGCCCGCCGCTGTTCTGCGTCCACCCGGCCGCGGGCATCAGCTGGGTGTACACGGGGCTGCTGCGCCACCTCGACGCCGAGCAGCCGATCTACGGCCTCCAGGCCCCGGGCCTGGCCGATCCGAGCCACCGCCCTTCCTCCGTCGCGGAGTTGGCGCGCGACTACCTCGCGCAGATCCGCGCCGTCCGCCCCGAGGGCCCGTACGCCCTGCTCGGCTGGTCCTTCGGCGGGGCCGTCGCCCATGCGATCGCCGCGCTGCTGCGCGACCAGGGCGAGGAGGTCCGGCTGCTGGCCCTGCTGGACGCCTACCCGGGCGCCGGCGAGGCCGGGCCCGAGCAGTGGCGGGACGACCCGGCGCAGCTGGCGGTGATCCTCGACTCGCTCGGCCACCCGGCCGGGGAGGTCGGCGCCTGGCCCGAGGACGAGGACGGCTACGCCGAGCTGGTCCGGCACGGCGAGGGCCCGCTCGCGGGCCTCAGCGGCGCCGCGGTGGCCCGGGTGGTCGCGGTCTTCCAGACCAACGCCGAGCTGGCGCACGCGCTCCCGCTGCCCGGCTACGACGGCGATGCGGTGGTCTTCACCGCCGCCAAGGACCGCCCGGCCGACGCCCCCGACCCGGACGGCTGGCGCCCCCACGTGGGCGGCCGGATCGACGTCCACGAGGTGCCGAGCACCCACGGTGCCATGACGGGCCCCGAGGCGCTCGCCGTCATCGGCCCGGTGCTCGCCGCCCGTCTGACCGCCCGGCCGGCCTCCTGACCGACCGGCCTCTGACCGGCCTCCCGACCGGCCTCCTGACCCGCCGACTTTCGCATCCCTTCCGACCGCAGGCCACCGACCTGCACCCACCGCGCGGGCCGCACCCGGCCCGCCCACCGAGAAACGGACACCACCATGACCACTGCCGCCATCCCCGACACCTGGCGCGGCGTCACCCCGTCGCCGATCACGTCGACCGACGCCTACAACGGCTTCATCGCCGCCAACGTGATCTTCGCGCTGGACCGGATCGGCGTGCTGGAGAAGCTCGGGCGCGGCGAGCCGCTCTCGGCCGTCGAGGCCACCGCCCAGGGCGGTGACACCGCCCGGACCGAGGCCGTCCTGCGCGCCGCCGCCGACTGCGGCTACGTCAAGGCCGACGGCGCCGCCTACGTGCCCACCGAGGTGGGCCTCGAAGTCGCCGCCGCACGCGGCTACTTCACCTGGGCCGTCGGCGGGTACCACGACGTGTTCGGCCGCGCCGGGCACCTGAGCGCGGGGACGCACCGCTACAGCGAGGACGTCCTGCGCGACGAGGCGATGGTCGCCCTCGGCTCCGCCCAGTGCGACCAGTCGCTGTTCGCCGCGCAGCTGACCGACGTGCTCTCCGGCATCGACTTCCGCACCATCGCCGACCTTGGTAGCGGCACCTCCGCCCGGGTGCGCCGGGTGGTCGGGCAGCGCGAGGGCACCCGGGGCCTGGGCATCGACATCAGCCGCCCGGCCACCGACATCGCCCGCCGCGACATCGTCACGGCCGGGATGCAGGACCGCGTCACCGCCGTCCGGGCCGACGTCCTGGGCCTGCTCGGCACCCAGATCGACAACGACGCCGAGGCCGCCGAGGTGGCCGAGGTCGACACCGTGATGAGCTTCTTCCTGCTGCACGACCTGCTGGCCGACCCGGCCACCCGCTCCTCGATCTTCACCCGGATGCGGGAGGCCTTCCCGAAGGCCCGCACCTTCGTGCTCGGCGACACCATGCTGCGCGGCCCGGGCGAGTCCCAGAGCGCCCTGCCGGTCTTCTCGGTCGGCTTCGAGCTGGCGCACGCGATGATGGGCGTGCCACTGCACACCAAGGAGACGTACGAGGAGCTGTTCACCGACGCCGGGCTGCGGATCGACCGCGTCGAGGCGCTGGCCACCCCGCACTCCTGGCTCTACGTCCTCCAGACCGACTGATGGCCGCCGCCCCCGCCGCCAGACACCTGCTGGCGCAGAACGAGCACCCGGGCCCGCCGCTGCCGTCCGTCGTGGCCGCCCTGGCCGCGGCCGCCGGCGACCTGCACCGGTACCCGGACTTCCGCCCGCAGCGGATCGAGGGGATCATCGCCGACTGGCAGGGCGTCCCGGCCGGCCAGGTCGCGGTCGGCCACGGCTCGGCGGGCGTGGCGCTGGACCTCTTCCACGCCGTCGTCGAGCCCGGCGACAACGTGGTGCACTCGGCGCCCTGCTTCGACGCGTACCCGCTGTTCTGCGAGATCGCCCGGGCCGAGGCCCGGGCCGTCCCCCCCGCCCCCCCCCCCCCCCCCCCACCCGGCCCCGCGGGGCCCCGGGCGGGGGCGCCGCCCCCCGCCGCCTCAGCCAAATAAAAAAAACACA
>NZ_JBHWIJ010000136.1:12832-21200 GCF_042732255.1 Kitasatospora sp. NPDC059803
GTTTTTTTTTTGCTCTCAGTGGGTCGGGTCGTGGAGCCCGTGGCGTTCCGGCGCCCCGGCGCGCGCCCCGCCCCCCGTCCCGCTCGGCCCCGACGCCCGGCACGACCTGGCCGCGATGGCCGAGCGGCTGGACGAGCGCACCCGGATCGTCGTGCTGTGCAACCCGCACAACCCGACCGGCACGGTCTACTCCTGGGCGGAGCTGACGGACTTCTTCCGCCGCGTCCCGGCCACGGCGCTGATCCTGCTGGACGAGGCGTACGTCGACTTCGCCCGGGACTGGGCGGCCCCGGCCGTCCCGGACCGGATCGCCGAGTGGCCGAACCTGGTGGTGCTGCGCACCCTCTCCAAGTCGCACGGCATCGCCGCCCTGCGGATCGGCTACGCGCTCGCGGAGGAGTCCGTGGCCCAGCGGGTGCGGGACCACCAGGTCCCGTACGCGGTGAACCGGCTCCAGGAGGCGGGCCTGCTGGCCGCCGTCTCGGCCCAGGACGAGGTGGACCGGCGGATCGCCGAGATCGCCGCCGAGCGGGAGCGCCTGCGGGCCGAACTGCTGGGGCTGGGCTGGACGGTGGCGCCCAGCCTGACCAACTTCCTCTGGGTCGTCGCGCCGGGTGACCAGCTCCCCCTGCGGACGGAGCTGGAGCGCCGGGGGGGGGTGGCCGTCCGCTACTACGCCGGGCAGGGCATCCGGATCGCCGTCGGCGAGAAGGACGCCAACGACGCGGTGATCGAGGGCTTCGGCGCCACCGCGCCCGCCGCTCCCTGACCGCACCCCGCGTCCGCGCATCCCCGTGCATCCCTGCACCTCCCTGCACGTCCCGCATGTCCCCGCACGTCCCCGCGCACGGCGCGTGAGGGCGCACCGTCCGCGCCCCACGCGCCGAGCAGCCCAGCAACTCAGCACACACGGCACACACGGCACGTCCAGCACGTCCAGCACGTCCAGCACCCCGAAGCGCCGTCGGCGCAGCGAAGGAACCGCGATGCACCCGCTGTTGGCCCGCCCGGAGTTCCGGCGCTACCTCGCCGGGCAGACCCTGTCCGTCCTCGGCGACAGCGCCCTCTCCATCGCCCTCGGCATCTGGGCCAAGGTGCTGACCGGCAGCAACTCCGCCGCCGGGCTGGTGCTGTTCTGCTTCGCCGCGCCGCTGCTGCTCCTGCCGCTGGGCGGCCTGCTCGCCGACCGGGTCCGGCGCAGACCGCTGCTGGTCGGGGTCAACCTGGTGGTGGCGGTGGGGTTGACGCCCCTGCTGCTCGTCGACGGTCCGGACCGGGTCTGGATCATCTACTGCACCGCCTCGCTCTGCGGTCTCGCCGGGGCCGTACTGGCCCCGGCGCAGAGCGCCCTGCTGCGCACGATACTGACAGACCGTCAGGACTTCGGCGCAGCAGCCGGGTTCACCCAGAGCGCCCGGGCCGGAACCACGCTCGTCGCGCCGCTGCTCGGCTCGGGCCTCTACAGCTGGCTGGGCGGGCGCGCCGTGGCGCTGGCCGACCTCGGCGTGCTGCTGCTGGCGGCCCTGGCCTTCCTCGGCCTGCGGGCGGACGAGCCCAGGCCGGAGCCCTCGGGCCGCCGGTGGCGCACCGAGGTACTGGCGGGCTTCGCCCACCTGCGCGGCGCGACCGGGCTGCGCCCGCTGGTGGCGGCCACCGCCGTCACGGGCTTCGTGCTGAGCCTGCTCCAGCCGGTGCTGTTCGCACTGACCCAGCACGGGCTGCACCGCCCGCCGCAGTTCCTCGGCGTGCTGGAGACGATCGAGGCGGTCGGGGCACTGGGCGGCTCGGTGGTCGGCGGTCTGCTGATCGGCCGGCTCGGGCCGCGCCGGACGGTCATGGCGGGGTCGGTGGTGTTCGGCCTCGGCACGGTCCTGCTGCTCGCGCCGTCCCTCCCCGTGGTGGCGGCCGGCCTGGTGATCGCCGGGGCGGGCATCCCGGCCGCCATGGTCGGCCTCGCCACGGCCGCCCAGGCGGCCACGCCGCCCCAGCTGATGGGCCGCGCCCAGGCGGCCGTCAACCTCTCGCTCACCGCCCCGCAGGCCCTCGCGGTCGGCGTCGGCTCCGGGCTGGTGGCCGCCCTGGACTTCCGGGTCGTGCTGGCCGTGATGGTGCTCGGCGCCCTGCTCGCGGCCGTCCACCTGCTCGGCAAGCCCGAGGCCCCGACCGAGCCCGAGGCCCCCGCGGAATCCGAGGCCCCCGCCGGGACCGAGGCCCCCGAAGAGCCCGAGAGCTCCACCGAGCCTCCGGCCGACTCCGAGAGCCCCACCGAGCCCGGGAGCGCCCCGGACCTCCAGCGCACCTGATCGCCCGATCACCCCCGACACCTCCTCTCCTCCTCACCAGAAAGCTCCTCAGATGACCGACCGCTCCTCACCCACCGCCGCCCCGCTCCCCGTCGAACTGGACCACGTCGAGTTCTACCTGTCCGACCTCACCGCCGAGACCGCCCGGCTGACCACCGAGTACGGCTTCGAGCTGCTCGTCCCGCCCACCGAGCGCGGCGAGGCCGCCGAGCGCTGCCTCTCGGCGCTGGTCGGACAGGGCACCGTCCGGCTGCTGCTCACCCAGCCGCTGGCCGGCGGCCACCCGGCCACCGACTACCTGGCCCGGCACGGCGACGGCGTGGGCGCACTGGCCCTGCGGGTGCCGGACGCCGCCGACGCCTACCGGACGCTGACCGGCCGGGGCGCCGACGGGCTGCGCCCGCCGCAGGCCGCGCACGGCTGCGTCACGGCGGTGGTCGGTGCCTTCGGCGACGTGGTGCACACCCTGATCGAACGCGGCCCCGAGGCCCCCGCCGACCGGATCCCCGGCCTGCCGGACGCTGCCCCCGTGACCGGTGCCGGTACGACGGGGCTGCGCTCCGTCGACCACTTCGCGGTCTGCGTCCCCTCCGGTGAGCTGCGCGAGACCGTCCGCCGGTACTGCGAGGTCTTCGGCTTCCGGATGATCTTCGAGGAGCGGATCGAGGTCGGCGCGCTCGGCATGGACTCGGCGGTCGTGCAGAGCACCGACCACAGCGTCACGCTCACCCTGATCGAGCCGCTCAGCCCGGACGCGGGCGGCCAGATCGCCTCCTTCCTCGCCGACCACGGCGGCGCCGGGGTGCAGCACGTGGCCTTCTCCTCCGCCGACGCCGTGCACTCCGTCTCCGCGATGGCGGAGCGCGGCGTGCCGTTCCTGCGCACCCCGGGCGCGTACTTCGACGCGCTGCCCGCCCGTCTGACGCCGCTGCGGCACTCCCTCGACCAGCTGCGCGCCCTGCACCTGCTGGTCGACCAGGACCACGACGGCCAGCTGTTCCAGATCTTCACCCGCTCCCAGCACCCGCGCGGCACCTTCTTCTTCGAGGTGATCGAGCGCATCCGGGCCCGCACCTTCGGCAGCAACAACGTCCGCGCCCTCTACGAGGCCGTCGAACTCCAGCGCAGCGCCAGCGAAGTGGCCGGATGAACGCGCCGGCCCTGACCGGGCACCAGCCCTCCCCCGCCCAGCCGCCCTCCGCCCCGTCGCCCTCCGCCCAGCCGCTCCCCTCCCAGTCACCCTCCACCCAGCCACTCTCCGTCGCCGAGTACGCGGAGCCGGCCCGGGCCGCGCTCGCGCCCGAGGTCTGGGACTGGCTGGAGGGCGGCGCGGAGCGCGAGCGCACCCTCGCCGGCAACCGGGCGGCCTTCGACCAACTGGCCCTGGTGCCCCGGGTGCTGGCCGACGTCTCCGCCTGCGACACCGCCGCCACCCTGGTGCGCAGCCGCGCGAGCCTGCCGGTGGCGGTGGCGCCCGTCGCGTACCACCGGCTGTTCCACCCCGAGGGCGAGCTGGCCTCGGCCCGGGCGGCGGCCGCGGCGGGGGTGCCGTTCACCGTCGGCACGCTCAGCAGCGTCGGCTTCGAGGACCTGGCCGCGACGGGAGCCACGCTCTGGTTCCAGCTGTACTGGCTGCGCGACCGGGGGCGGCTGCTCGACCTGGTCGCGGCGGCCGAGGCGGCGGGCAGCGAGTGCCTGGTCGTCACCGCCGACGTGCCGTTCATGGGCCGCCGCCTGCGCGACGCCAAGAACGCCTTCGCGCTGCCCGCGGACGTCCGCGCGGTCCTGCTCGAAGACGGCGCCGCCGGGCGGGCCCACCAGGCCACCACCGCCGTCTCGGCCGTGGCCGCGCACACCGCCGAGCTGCTCTCCCCCGCCGTCACCTGGGCGGATCTCGCCTGGCTGCGCGAGCACACCAGCCTGCCGCTGATGGTCAAGGGGGTGCTCGACCCGGCGGACGCGGTGCGGGCCGCCGAACTCGGCGCCGAGGCCGTGGTGGTGTCCAACCACGGCGGCCGCCAGCTCGACCGGGCCGTCCCCTCGATCACCGCGCTGCCCGCCGTCGCCGAGGCGCTGGCCGGCCGCGACTGCCAGGTGCTGCTGGACAGCGGGGTGCGCGGCGGCTCGGACGTGCTCACCGCCCTGGCCCTCGGGGCGTCCGGGGTGCTGCTCGGACGCCCGATGATCTGGGGCCTGGCGGCCCGGGGCGAGGCCGGCTGCGCCCACGTGCTCGACCTGCTGGCCGCGGAGCTGCGGCACGCGCTCGGCCTCGCGGGCTGCGCCGACCTGAGCGCGGCCGCCGCGCTGCGCACCACCCCCATGCCCTGCCCCACCTGGAGTGCCCCGTGACCACCACCGCCCCACCCCGCGGCCTGCTGCGGGCCGACCTGCACCCCTCCCTCGCCGACCCGGCGATGACCTCGATGAACCTGCTCAACGAGATCTCCATCCGCTACCCGGAGGCGGTCTCCTTCGCCGCGGGCCGCCCGGCGGAGCAGTTCTTCGAACTCGACGCCGTCCACCGCCACCTGGACCGCTACGTCGCCCACCTGCGCGCCGAGCGCGGGCTCTCCGAGGAGGCGGCCCGGCGGCAGGTGCTCCAGTACGGGCGGACCAAGGGGATCATCCACGAGCTGATCGCCACCCACCTCGCGGTGGACGAGGGCATCGAGGTGCCCGCCGAGTCGATCGTGGTGACGGTGGGTTGCCAGGAGGCGATGTTCCTGGTGCTGCGGGCACTGCGCCGCGGCCCCGAGGACGTGGTGCTCGCCGTCTCGCCCACGTACGTGGGGCTGACCGGCGCGGCGCTGCTCGCCGACCTCCCGGTACGGCCGGTGGCCGACGGCCCGGACGGCGTGGACCTCGCCGACCTGCGCCGCCAACTGGCCGCCGCCCGGGCCGAGGGGCTGCGCCCGCGCGCCCTCTACCTGGTACCGGACGTCGCCAACCCGAGCGGGGCCAGCCTGCCGCTGGAGCTGCGGCGGGAGCTGCTCGCCCTGGCCGCCGAGGAGGACTTCCTCCTGCTGGAGGACAACCCGTACTGCGTCTTCGCCGGCGAGGAGCGGCTGCCCTCGCTCAAGGCCCTGGACACCGAACGGCGGGTCGTCCACCTCGGCTCCTTCGCCAAGACGGCCCTCCCGGGCGCCCGGGTCGGGTACGTGGTGGCGGACCAGCCGGTGGCCGACGGCGCGGGCGGTACCGACCTGCTGGCCGACCTGCTCGGCATGATCAAGAGCATGACCACGGTGAACACCTCACCGATCGCCCAGGCCGTGATCGGCGGGGCACTGCTCGAACACGGCTACAGCCTGCGGGCCGCCAACACCGAGGTCGCCGCGCTCTACCGGCGCAACCTCGCGCTCGTCCTGGCGGGCCTGGCCCGGCGATTCCCGCCCGGCAGCGGGGTGAGCTGGAACGAGCCGCGCGGCGGGTTCTTCCTGGTGGTCACGGTGCCGTTCGCGGTGGACGACGCACTGCTCGAACTCTCGGCCTCGGAGTACGGGGTGATCTGGACCCCGATGTCGCACTTCTACCCGGGCGCGGGCGGGGAGCGGCAACTGCGGCTCTCCGTCAGCCAGGTCGACCCGGACACCGTCGACCGCGGGCTGGACGGGCTGGCCGCCCTGATCGCCGCACGGTCCTGATCGCCGTACGGTCCTGATCGCCACACGGTCCTGACCTCGGAGGGGGCGCCCGCTCCGGCGCCCCCTCCCTTGCCGGGCCCTCGCGTCAGGGGCAGTGGGACGAGCCCGAGTCGACGCCCCCGACGCCCCCGACGCTCCCGACGCCCCCGACCGCCCGGTCCGCCGGCGTGGCGTCCTCGGACAGCATCTTGATCCGGACCTGCCGCACGTACCGGTCCACCAAGTGGCGCAGCACGCTGACCGTGGCGGCGACGTCCGGTGCCGGAATGCCGTCCAGCGCATTGGCCAGACCGGCGATGTTGGCCTGTTTCAGACGGTTGAGCATCGCCCGCCCCTCGGCCGTGAGCGCCACCTGGCGGGCCCGGCGGTCCAGCGCGTCCGGGGTGCGTTCCACCAGTTGCTGGGTCTGCAGCCGGTCGATCTGCCGGGTGACGTGGGAGGGCTTGACCATCAGCCGGGCGGCCAGGTCGCCCACCCGGCTGACCTCCTCGGCCTCGGCGAGCGCGCGCAGCAGGTAGACGTCCGAGCGCGCCGCCGTGATGCCGGCCCGCGCCGTCTGGCGCTCGTGCTCCTGCGAGCGGGTCAGCAGGTAGGCCAGCGAGGCCAGCACCTCCTCCAGTTCGGAGGTGGCGGTCGGATTGTCTGTTGCGTCCGGCATGGGGGAACTGTAGCGACCCCGTTCGAGGAGTGGCTCCCCTCTCGACCACTGACCGGTTTCCGGACAGATTCGTTCGCCACCGGATGGACCCTTTCGCCACCACTGACCGCGAGTTAGCGTGACGGTGAGTTAGTTGCTTAGGGCATGCAATGGTCCCGGGCGCTACCCCACGGCACCGCAGGCCCATCCGCTCGGCGCCACCGGCAAATCCGCTCCGCGAAGGGAGCCCATGATGGCCACCGCCGCTCACCACCCCCAGTTCACCCACCCCGCCGCCCGTGGCGGCTGCCCGTTCGACCCGCCGCCGGCCTACCAGCAGGCCCAGCAGGACGAACCGATCAGCCGGATCGCCCTCTGGGACGGCGCCCCCAGCTGGCTGGTCACCCGCCACGACGACATCAAGGCCGTGCTCAGCGACGCCCGCTTCAGCTCGGACGCCGCCCGGCCCGGCTTCCCGTTCATCAGCGCCGGCGCCCGGCAGCTGAGCACCGGCCAGCGGACCTTCATCCGGATGGACGACCCGGAGCACGCCCAGCTGCGCCGGATGCTCACCGGCGAATTCATGATCAAGAAGGTCGAGGCACTGCGCCCCGAGGTCCAGCGCATCGCCGACGACCTGCTCGACGAGCTGACCGCCGGCCGCAACTCCGGCGACCTGGTCCACGAGTTCGCGCTGCCGCTGCCGTCCCTGGTCATCTGCCTGCTGCTCGGCGTGCCCTACCAGGACCACGACTTCTTCCAGGAGTGCAGCCGGGTCCTGCTGCGCCGCGACTCCTCGGTCGAAGAGGTGCAGATCGCCCAGAAGAACCTGGCCGACTACCTGGTCAAGCTCACCGACTCCAAGCGCACCGAGCCCGACGACGGCATCCTCAGCCGCCTGGTCGCCCGCGGCGAGCTGAGCACCGAGGAGATCGGCGCCATGGGCCGGCTGCTGCTCGTCGCCGGACACGAGACCACGGCGAACATGACCGCACTCTCCATCCTGGCCCTGCTGCAGAACCCCACCCAGCTCGCCCACCTGCGCGAGCACCCGGAGTCGGTCGCCGGCGCCGTCGAGGAACTGCTGCGCTACCTCACCATCGTGCACTCCGGCCTGACCCGGGTCGCCACCGAGGACGTCACCGTCGGCGGCGTCCGGATCCGGGCGGGCGAGGGCGTGATCTGCATGATCAGCACCGCGAACCGGGACGAGCAGAAGTTCCCCGACGGCGACGAACTCGACCTCTCCCGCGACGCGCGCCTCCACCTGGCCTTCGGCTTCGGCGTCCACCAGTGCCTCGGACAGCCCCTGGCCCGGCTGGAACTGCAGATCGCGCTGAACACCATCCTGCAGCGACTGCCCGAACTGCGCCTGGCCGTACCGTTCGAGGAGATCCGCTTCCGGGGCGACATGCTCATCTACGGCGTCCACGAGCTCCCCCTCGCCTGGTAACGGCCCCCCGAGTCCGAACCGATCCTCCGAAGGGAAAGCCATGCTCATCCACATCGACCAGGAAAAGTGCTGCGGCGCCGGCAACTGCGTACTCGCCGCCCCCGAGGTCTTCGACCAGCGCGAGGAGGACGGCATCGTCGTCCTCCTCGACGCCGCACCCCCCGCCGACCTCCACCAGGCCGTCCAGGACGCCGCCGCGGTCTGCCCGGCCGCAGCCATCCGGCTCGACCAGCCGTAACCACCCCCCCACCCCACCCGCCCCCCCCCCCCCGGGGGGCCCCCCCCCCCGGGGGGGGGGGGGGGGGGGGGGCGGCGGCCCGCCCGCCCCCGC
>NZ_JBHWIJ010000137.1:0-8815 GCF_042732255.1 Kitasatospora sp. NPDC059803
GCGGCGCGCGGCCCCGTGCCCCCGCGGCCCCGCGCGCCCCCCCCCCGCCCCCCCCCCCGCGCCGAGGTCGACGACGGTGACGGCGACCTCCTCGGGGCCGTAGTCGACGGTGACCCGGCAGTCCCGGGTGCCGGAGTGCTTGACCACGTTGGTGACCGCCTCCTGCACGATGCGGTAGGCGGCGAGGTCCACCTCGGGCGGCAGCGGGCGGGGCTCGCCGAGGCGGGTGAGCACGACCCGCACGCCCGCGCCGGCCGTCTGCTCGACCAGCCGGTCCAACTCTCCCAGCCCCGGGGCGACCTCCATCGGCGCGGACTCCGGCTCGCCCTGGCGCAGCGCCCCGAGCATCCGGCGCAGCCCGGCCAGGGTCTCCCGGCTGGTCGCCTCGATGGCGTTCAGCGCGTTGCGGGTCTCGGCGGGCTGGGTGTCCATGACCCGGCTGCCCATCCCGGCCTGGATCGCGATGATGCCGATGCTGTGGGCGACCATGTCGTGCAACTCGCGGGCGATCCGCAGCCGTTCGGCGGTGATCGCCTGCTCGGTGGCGCGGCCGCGCAGGGCCTCGGTGTGCGCCCGGCTCTGCCGGACGGTGTTGCCGACCAGCCAGGCGATCGCGGCGGTCGAGGCGAACGCGGCCTGGGCGACGAAGTCGGTGTGGTAGTCGTTCGCCACCCGCCAGACCGCCAGGGCGGCCACCAGGGCGACCGGCATCGCGGCGGCGCACAGCGACACGGCCCGGGAGCGGGTGGCCGTGCAGTAGCCGATCGCCGCCTCGGCGAGCAGCAGCTGCACCACGGCCGTCTCCTGGATCCGCATGCCGATCGTGAACGCGCACGCGGCCAGCGGGATCGCCACCGCCAGCAGCGGAAGCCGGACCAGCAGCGACGCCATCAGCGTCGTGACCACCGCGGTGACCAGCAACGGCATGTCCTCGAAGTTGCCGTTGTAGCGGAACAGGTGGGCCAGCTCGTTGCTCCGCTGGAAGCCGCGGAACGTGATGACGGCCACCCAGAACGCCGCCACCCACACGCCCGGCGGCAGGCGCCTGAACAGGGGCGGACGAGGGTTGGTGATCATCGCCCGATGGTAGCGGCGGCCCGCGCGGCGGCGCATTGGCCCGAGGGCGTAATCCCCCGGGCCAGTGCGGCCGCGGGCGGTTGTGGCCCGCGGCCCGATGTCCGTCCGGGGCCCCGGACGGCACCGTTGTCCCCGTGATCGAGATCGAGCGACTGACCAAGCGGTACGGCGCCACCACGGCCGTCGACCAGTTGACCTTCACCGTCCGGCCGGGCACCGTCACCGGCTTCCTCGGCCCCAACGGCGCCGGCAAGTCCACCACGCTGCGGATGATCCTGGGGCTGCACACCCCGACCGAGGGGTCCGTCACGGTGGACGGCGTGCCCTTCGCGGACCGGCCGCGCGGACTGCGCCACGTCGGCGCCCTGCTGGACGCCCAGGACGTGCACGGCGGGCGCAGCGCCCGGGCCCACCTGTCGGCGCTCGCCCGCGGCAACCGCATCCCGCTCCGGCGGGTGGACGAGGTGCTCGCCGAGGTCGGCCTCGGCAAGGCCGCCGGGCGCCGGATCGGCGGCTACTCGCTGGGCATGAAGCAGCGGCTCGGCATCGCCGGCGCGCTGCTCGGCGACCCGCCGGTGCTGCTGTTCGACGAGCCGCTCAACGGCCTCGACCCGGAGGGCGTGCTGTGGGTGCGCGGCCTGTTCCGCCGCCTCGCCGAGGAGGGGCGGACGGTCTTCGTCTCCAGCCACATGATGGCCGAGATGGAGCACACCGCCGACCGGCTGGTGGTGATCGGCCGGGGCCGGCTGATCGCGGACGAGAGCCTGGCGGAGTTCTCCGCCCGCAACGCCGTCACCAGCGTGGCCGTCCGGACGCCCGAACTGCCGTCGCTCGCCGAGGTGTTGCGGGCCGAAGGGGCGGCCGTACGGCAGGCGCAGGAGCCGGACGGGGCGGTGGTGACCGGGCTGCCCGCCGCCCGGATCGGCGAACTCGCCCTGCGGCACGGCCTGGTGCTGCACGAGCTCGCCACCCGTACCTCGTCCCTGGAGTCGGCGTTCATGTCGCTGACCGCCGACAGCGTCGAATACCTGGCAGGAGATGCCCGATGAGTACCGCCTCCCTCGCCCCCGCCCGCCCCCGCACCCGCCCGGCCGAGCCGCGGGCCCGGTTCGGCGACCTGCTCGCCGCCGAGTGGATCAAACTGCGCTCGCTGCGGTCCACGTACTGGGTGCTGGCGCTGGCCTCGCTGGCCGCGATCGTGGTCAACCTGAACGCCGTCCACACCGACCTGACCTACATCGACCATCCCCGCCCGCCGGTGCCCGGCTTCCCGCCGTACCGGTACGACCCGCTGTACCACGGCCTCAGCAGCATCTCCGGCGCCCTGATGGCCGTCGCGGCCGGCAGCCTCGGCGCGATCACCGTGTTCGGCGAGTACACCACCGGCATGATCCGCACCACCTTCGCCGCCGTGCCCGACCGGCGGGGCGTGGCCGTGGCCAAGGTGGTGCTGGTCGCCGGCCTCACCTCGCTCGCCGGGGCGGTGGTGTCCGCGGTGTCCTTCTTCGGCAGCAACGCCATGCTGGCCTCCCGGCACGTCGGGCTCTCCATCACCGACGCGGGCTGCCTGCGGGCCGTCCTCGGCTACGCGGCGATCGTGCCCGTCTGCGCGCTGATCGGGATGGCCCTCGGCGCCCTGCTGCGGCACGCCACCGCTTCGATCGTCTCGCTGGTCATGCTGCTGTTCATCGTGCCGATGCTGTTCGGCGGCGACCGCTACCGCTGGCTGAAGGAGATCGGCAACCACCTGCCGCTCGCCGCCGAGGGGAGGCTGACGATCAACCCCAACTCCTCGACGACGATGGGCAAGTACGCGCCGAGCGTGCTCGACTCCTGGATCACCCTGGGCGCCTGGGCGGCCGTCGCGCTGGCGGCGACGGTGGTCCTGATGCGGCGGCGGGACGTCTGAGCCCGACGGAAGCCGGGGTGTCAGGCGGCCGAGGTCGCCGCGGCGGCCGCCTTGGCGCGGAAGGCCCCGAGGGTGGCGGCGGGGACGCCGCAGGCGGGGAGGAAGGCCTCGGCGCCGCCGTGGCGGGTGCGGACGCGGTCGAGGAAGACGGCCATGGCCTCCGCCGGGGCGTCGAGGAGCGGGGCGGGGATGGTGAGTTCGCGGCCTTCGGAGTCGGTGACCCGGGCGCCGCGGGCGTTGAGCGCGGTGCGGTGGCGCTCGGAGAGGCCGGCGAAGATCTGCGGCAGGGCGTCGGCGGTGCGGGCGTAGTCGGCGACGATCCGCTCGGCGGGCACGCCGAGGAGGTCCAGCAGCAGGGCGGTCAGCAGGCCGGTGCGGTCCTTGCCGGCGGCGCAGTGCAGGAGGACGGCGCCCGGGCGGGCGGCGGCCTCGACGGCCGCGGTGACGGCCTCGGGCGCGGACTCGGCCAGCAGCACGTAGTAGTCGCCGAGGTCGGCGGCGGTGGCCATGGTGCGCATCCGGGCGGCGAGGCCGTCGCCGGTGGGGTTCACCGGGGCCGCGACGACGGCTATCCCGGCGGCCTCGGCGGCGGCCCAGTCGGCGGGGTCGGTCTCGCGGGTGTCACGCAGGTCGACGATGGTGCGGATGTCGCAGGCGCGCAGCTGGGCGACGGTGGCCTCGTCGGCGGCCGGGAACGGCTGGGCGGAGCGGTACAGCACGCCGGGGCGGATCCGCCGGCCCTCGGGGTCGCCGAGGACGGCGGGGTCGCGGAAGTTGACCAGGGACATGCGCGGGGCCTTTCGGTGGGGCCGTGGGGGGAGGGGGCCTGACATCCAGACGTCCATCTAGACGTCTAGATGTCTAGTCCCTCCCCGGGGTGCGGAGCAAACCACGGGAGCCCGCACCCCTCCATCCCACCCCCGCCGACCGGCCCCGTCGACCGGAGGGAGGGGGACGGGAAGAAGGAGGGCGGGGAACCGGCGGTGGACGGGCGGCGGCCGAGCCGTCCCGGATGGACACGGTGATCCGGACCTCCCCTCCGGCCCGCGATAGCACCAGGTCAGCCGCCCACCCCGCACCGTTCGGCGCCGTATCGATCCTGCTAAAGTTCCGCGCCGGATCATCACGCGTCACGGGGGGCGGAGTACCGCGGTGTCCGAGGGGACCGAGCACGACATACCCACCGAACTCGCCGAGGTCTACCTCGGGCTGCTCGCCGACGCCTCCCGCACCGGGAGGCTGCTGCGCCGGGACGAACTGGAGTGCCTGCGCACGCTCGGCGAGCACTGCGCCGAGGCCGGGTACGGGCTGCGCGACGTCGTCGCGCACTGCCTGTCGGCCACCCGGCGGGCCTGGCAGACACTGCCGGGCATCACCGCGGCGGGCGGCGTCGGGGAACTGCGCCGGCTCGGCGACGCCGTGCTCGCGGCGACCGAGGCCGCACTGGCCGCACTCGGCGAGGGGCACGAACGCGCGCAACGCATGGCGGTCCGCCAACAGGAGTCCGCGCGGCGCGAGTTCATCGACGACCTGCTGTACGGCCGCAGCGACCTGGGCCTGCTGGCGGAGCGCGCCGAGCGGTTCGGGCTGCGGCTGGCGGGCGCGTACGCGGTGGCGGTGGCCGTCGGCGACACGCCGTACGCAGACGTCCACCCGCTGGTGCACCGGGTGGAACGGGAGCTGGTCGGGCGGTTCGGCGAGCGGGACGTCCTGCTCGCCGGCAAGGACGGCCGGCTGGTGTGCATCGTCCCGGACACGGAACGCGCCGTCCTGGAGGCCTTCGCCGACCTGGCGCTGCGCCCCGGCCCCGGCTACCGCCCGGTGCTGCGGGTGGCCACCGGGCGCCGGCACTCGGGGGCCACCGGGGTGCTGCGCAGCTACGAGGAGGCGCTGGGCGCGCTCGACTACGCGGACCGGCTGGACCTGCCGGCACAGCAGCTGAAGGCCGAGGAACTGCTGGTCTTCCCCGTGCTGATGCGCGACCGGGCGGCGATGGCCGACCTGGTGCGCAGCGTGCTGGGCCCGCTGACCGAGGCGCGCGGCGGCGCCCGCCCCTTGCTGGACACCATCGCGGTGCAGGCGGAGGCCGCGTACGTGAACGCGGAGGCGGCCCGGCGGCTGGGGCTGAGCGTGCGCACGCTCGGCTACCGGCTGGAGCGGATCAAGGCGCTGACCGGCTACGACCCGTCGGACGCCCTGCAGCGGTTCACCCTGGAGACGGCGGCGATGGGGGCCCGGCTGCTCAACTGGCCGGAGCAGCCGCTGTAGACGGCGGCCAAACGCCCCCGGGCGGTGCGTTCCAGGGTGTCAAAGGGCCGTAAAGATTGCCGGATCCTGGCAATGTGCGAACGACCCCTCCGCTGTCACGATCTCCATGGCGCCGAGGTGCGGTGCCGTGGGAACAGCGGGGGAGCGTGGCCGGGATGGGGGGATTCGTCGCGGCCGCGCTGGCTTTTCCGACGGCGCTGTTCAGCTTCGCGCTGGTGGTGGTGGTCGGGTACTGGCTGCTGATGCTGGTCGGCGGCCTGGGCTTCGACGCCCTGCACGGGGGACACGGCGTCGGGCATGCCGGTCACGTCGGCCATGCCGGTCACGCGGGCGACCTGGGCCACGGTGCCGGGGGGCACGCGACCCACGGGGGACACGGGGGACCCGGTGCCCAGGACGGGCACGGCGCCGACGGCCGGGGCGCCCACCACCACGGAGGCGTGCTGGGCGCGCTGGGGCTGGGCGGGGTGCCCGTGACGGTGGCGGTGTCGCTGCTGGTCGCGCTCGCCTGGTTCGTCAGCCTGGCCGGCACCGTCCTCACCTCGGGGGCACCGGCGCGCGGCGGCGTGTTCGCCGTCGCGCTGGTCGCCTCCTGGGCGGGCACCCGGCTGCTGGTCCGGCCGCTGTCCCGGCTGTTCCCCGAGGACCGTCCGGCGACCCGGGGGGACTTCGTCGGCCGCGTCTGCGTGATCCGCACCGGCCGGGTGACGGCCGACTTCGGGCAGGCGGAGGTCACCGCCGAGGACGGCTCCACCGCGACCGTCCAGGTCCGCACGCTCACCGAGGAGCCCGGGCTGGCGGCCGGCCGTACCGCCCTGATCTTCGACTACGACGCCGACGGCGAGCACTTCCTGGTGGCGCCGTTCGACCCGGCGCTACCGGGCGACTGACTCCCCCGGGCGTTCCCTTATCCCCTTATCCCCTTTGTTCTGCTTGCTCTGCTTGCTCCGCCTGCTCTGCTTGCTCCGCTCTCATCCGCTTTCATCCGCTCGACTTCGCACCATCTCGTCATCTCGTCAAAGGACTCCGTGATGGACACCATCGCCGTGGGTTTCGGCATTCTCGTCGCCGTCGTACTGCTCATCGTGCTCGCCATGCTGCTGTTCGTGGGCCGCCTGTTCCAGAAGGTCGAGCAGGGCAAGGCGCTGATCGTCTCCCGCACCAAGAAGGTGGACGTCACCTTCACCGGCGCGATCGTCCTCCCGGTGCTGCACAAGGCCGAGTTGATGGACATCTCGGTGAAGACGGTGGAGATCCACCGCGCCGGCCGGGACGGGCTGATCTGCCGGGACAACATCCGGGCGGACATCCGGATCTCCTTCTTCGTGCGGGTGAACAAGACCGTCGAGGACGTCATCAAGGTCGCGCAGGCCATCGGCACCGCCCGCGCCAGCGACCCGTCCGCGATCCAGGAGTTCTTCGCGGCCAAGTTCGCCGAGGCACTGAAGACCGTCGGCAAGCAGCTCGACTTCACCGACCTCTACACGCACCGGCACGAGTTCCGGGACCAGATCATCGCGGTCATCGGCACCGACCTCAACGGCTACACCCTTGAGGACGCGGCCATCGACCACCTCGAACAGACCCCGATGAACCAGCTGGACTCCGACAACATCCTCGACGCCCAGGGCATCCGCAAGATCACCGAGCTGACGGCGATCGAGCACGTGCGCACCAACGAGTACCAGCGCACCGAGGAGAAGGAGATCACCCGGCAGAACGTGGACGCCCGGGAGGCCGTCCTCGAACTCCAGCGCCGCCAGGCCGACGCCGAGATCCGCCAGCGCCGCGAGATCGAGACCCTGCGGGCCACGGAGGACGCGGTGATCGCCCGGGTCCAGGAGGAGGAGCGGCTGAACGCCCAGACCGCCTTCCTCCGGACCGAGGAACTGCTCGGCGTGCAGCGCGAGAACCAGGCCCGCGAGGTCGCGGTGGCGCAGAAGAACCGCGAGCGGGTGATCGCCGTGGAGAACGAGCGGATCGAGAAGGACCGCCTGCTGGAGGTCATCGGCCGCGACCGGGAGACCGAACTCGCCACCATGGCCAAGCAGAAGGAGGTCGAGTCCCGCCGGCGGGAGGTCGCCGACGTGGTCCGCGAGCGGGTGGCGGTGGAGCGGACCGTCGCCGAGCAGGAGGAGGCCGTCAAGACGCTGCGCGCCACCGAGGACGCCGAGCGCACCCGCCGCGCGGTGATCATCCAGGCCGAGGCGCAGGCGCAGGAGAAGCTCGTCAAGGACATCAAGGCTGCCGAGGCCGCCGAGCAGGCCGCCTCGCACAAGGCCCGCGAGTCGCTGGTGCTGGCCGAGGCCCGCCAGCAGACCGCCGAACTGGACGCCACCGCCAAGATCCGGATGGCCGAGGGCATCCGGGCGGAGGCCGCCGCCGAGGGGCTGGCCCAGGTGCAGGTGCGCGAGCAGGAGGCCGCGGCGGTGGAGAAGGTCGGCCGCGCCGAGGCCGCCGTCCAGGCCGAGAAGGCGAAGGCCGCCGCGCTGGAGATCGGCGCCAAGCTGAAGGCCGAGGCCGAGGGCCTCACCGAGAAGGCCGCGGCGATGGCGAAGCTGGACGAGGCCTCGCGCGGGCACGAGGAGTACCGGCTGCGGCTGGCCGCCGAGAAGGACGTCCGGCTGGCCGGGCTGGACACCCAGCGGCAGATCGCCGAGGCGCAGGCCGCGCTGGTCGCGGCCGGGCTGGAGAAGGCGAAGATCGACATCGTCGGCGGGGACGGGGTGTTCTTCGACCGCCTGGTGCAGTCGGTGACGGCCGCCAAGAGCGTCGACGCCTTCGTCGGGCACTCGCAGACCGCCCAGGCCCTGGCCGGGCCCTGGCTCGACGGCAGCGCCAGCTTCACCGAGGACCTGACCCGGGTGCTGTCCTCGGTGTCCACGGCGGACGTGCAGAACCTGACGGTATCCGCGCTGCTGATGCGGATGATCGGCGCCGGAGGCGGCGAGCAGGCCGGGCAGCTTCGGCAACTGCTCACCTCGGCACAGAAGTTGGGGATCGCCGAGACGTCGATCGGGGCGCTGGCGTCGGTCAACGGCTCCAGGTGAACGTGAACGCCTGAGTCGCCCGAGTCGCCTGAGTACCCGATCTCCTGAGCAGTCGAGAAACTGAGTAGTTGAGGAACTGACGTGGTGGACGCCCTCGACGCCCGGCTCGACGCCGGCACCTACGAGGTCCTGCGCGGCCGACTCGCCCGGTCCGCCGCCGAACTCGCCGAACGCGCACAGGCGTTGTACGACCGCCGGGTCGGGGAGTTCGGCGGCGGGGAGTTGCGGCTGGTCGGCACCGGCCGGCTCACCACCGGCCGGGCCTGCCTCCCGCAGGACCTCACCGCCGCCGGCGGGCTGCTCCTGCTCGGCACCCGCCCGGGCGGCGCGCCCGACGCCGCCGTCTCCGCTTCCGCCGTCTCCGCCGCCATCTCCGCTTCCGCCGTCTCCGCCTCCGTTTCCGCCGGCGCCCCGGCCGAGGGCTCCCCGGGCGCCGGGCCGCGCGGGGGGGTGCGGTGGGGGCCCCCCCCCCCCCAGAGCCCCCCCCCCCCCCGCGGGCCCCGGCGGGGGC
>NZ_JBHWIJ010000137.1:8825-21131 GCF_042732255.1 Kitasatospora sp. NPDC059803
GCGCGCGGTCTGATCCTTGCGCGCCCGCTCCCCCCCACTCTCGTCGTCCGGGTTCGCCGCTGGGGTGGCCGCGGGCCCCCGGGCGGGGGGCGCCCGGGGCGCCGCGCCGCTCGGGGAGGTCCTGAGCGTCCACCACCCCGACCTCACCCCCGCCCCCGCCGAGGGCACCCTGCTGGACGACCCGCGCCTGCGCCAGGACCTCGCCGACCTGCACCGCTACTTCCGCGACGCCCGGCTGGAACGACTGCGCCCCCTCGGCGGCCGCCTGCTCGCCGTCTTCCGCACCGGCCCCGCCGCCGCCGACGTCCGGGTGCTGCGCTGGCGCCCCGTCGACGACCTCGCCGACGACGGGCACCCTGCCTACCAGGACGGGCGCGGCGAACGCGACCACACCGCCGCCGACGGCCAGCAGCTCGCCTGGACCGTCCTCACCCGGGACGACCAGCTGCCCGCCGCCCCCGGCAGCCCGCCGCGCGCCGACCTCGGCGGCGAACTCCGGCTCGGCATCGACGGCGGCCGGCTGACCGTCACCGCCCCCGACGGCCGCGAGCTGCACCACGAACCCCTCGCCGAGGCCCTGCAGACCCTCGCCGACGCCCAGATCGCCCACGCCCGGCTCGGCACCCTGCTGCTGGTGCGCGTGCGCCCGTACCAGGAGGAGACCGTCCGGCACCTGGTCTGCCATCTGCCCACCGGCCGGGTCACCCGGATCGACGCGCTCGGCCAGGCCTGCCTGCGGCTGCCCGCCGACCAGGGCGTGGCCTTCCCCGGCGGCTGCCACCTCACCGACGGCACCGTGCGCAGCTACGACCAGCCGGTGGACGGCCTGGCCTACGAGCGCACCCTCGTCTCGCCCAACGGCGAGGACGTGCTGTACGAGTTCCGCTCCCCCGCCGACGGCCGCGCCCTGCTCCAGCCGTACAACAGCGTCCGCCAGGAGGCCGCCGCCCCGCTGCCCTGCCAGGGCTACGCGCTGCTCGCCGACGGCACCCTGATCGCCCTCCGCCCGGCCGAGGACGGGCCCACCCGGCTGCACCCCGTCCAGCTGTGGCAGACCCCGTTCACCAGCGAGCGCCACGCCGCCGCGCAGCCGCCCGGCACCGGCCCGCTCGCCCGGATCGGCAACGCCGACCTGGTCCGCGGCCTCGCCGACTGCCTCTCCCTGGCCCGGCTCGCCGCCGCCGGCGCCGACACCCCGGCCGGCCACCAGGCCGTCCTCGCCGCCTGCACCCGCACCGCCGACCGGCACCACTGGCTGGGCCAGCCCGGCCTCGGCGACCTCGCCGCCCCGCTCGCCGAGATCCGCGACACCGCCCGGCAGGTCATCGCCGAGTACGAGGCCGTCGCCGAACTCACCGCGCACGCCGCCCGGCAGACCGAACAGGCCGCCGAGCACGTCGAGGGCCTGCTGCGCACCGCCCGCGGCGAGACCCTCGCCGACGCCGCCGAATGGGTCGACCGGCTCGCCGGGCTGCGCCGCGCCCAGGGCCGGGTCGAGGCGCTGCGCGACCTGCCGCGCGCCGAGCCCGCCCGGATCGACGCGCTCGCCGCCCACCTCGCCGAGGGCCTGACCGAGGCCGCCGCCCGCGCCGTCGGACACCTCGCCGAACCCGAGGCCTTCGCCCCGCACCGCCGGCGCGCCGGCGAACTCGCCGACCGCTGCGCCGCCCTCGCCACCGCCGCCGGAGCCGAGCCGCTGGGCCTCCAGATCTCCGAGCAGAGCGAGGCGTTGCAGACCGTCTCGGAGCTCGTCGGCACCCTCGACCTGGCCGACGCCACCACCCGCACCGCCATCCTCGACCGGCTCGCCGACGTCCTCGGACTGCTCAACCGCGCCCGCGCCGCCCTCACCGTCCGCCGCCGCGACCTGCGCACCCGCGAGGCCGCCGCCGAGTTCGCCGCCGAAACCGCCCTGCTCGCCCAGGCCACCACCGCCGCGCTCGCCGCCGCCGACACCCCCGAGGCCTGCGACGACCAGCTCGGCCGACTCCTGCTGCGGATCGAGCAGTTGGAGACCCGCTTCGCCGACGCCGACCCGGCACTGGGCGAACAACTCGCCGACCGGCGCACCGGAATCCACGACGCCCTCACCGCCCGCCGCCAGCACCTGCTGGAGGAACGCGCCCGCCGCGCCGACCGGATCGCCGCCTCCGCCGAACGCATCCTCGACACCCTGCACCGGCGGCTCACCGCCCTCGACACCGCGGCCGAGATCGACGCCGCCCTCGCCGCCGACCCGACCGCCGTCAAACTCCGCGACCTCGCCGCCCAGTTGACCGCACTCGGCGACCGGGTCCGGGCCGAGGAGCTGACCGGACGGCTGCGCGCCGCCCGTAGCCGCGCCCACCGGGCCCGACGCGACCGCGCCGAACTCGCCGGCGACGGCCCCGACACCCTGCGACTGGGCCGCCACCTGTTCGCCGTCACCACCCAGCGGCCCGAACTCACCCTCGTCCCCTGGCGCGGCCGCCCCGCCTTCACCCTCACCGGCACCGACTACCGCTCCCCCGTCACCGACCCGGCGTTCGCCGCCACCGAGCGCTACTGGGGCCGGCCGCTGCCCTCCGAGACCCCCGCGCTGTACCGGTCCGAATACCTCGCCGCCAGTCTGCTGCTGGCCGCCGAACCGGACGGGCTGGACACCCTTCGTGCCGAGGGCGACCTGCTGGAGTTCGTCCGCCGCGCCGCCGAACAGCGCCCGGACGAGGGCTACCAGCGCGGCGTCCACGACCACGACGCGGCGCTGCTGCTCCGCGCCCTGCTCGAACTCCACGCCGAGGCAGGCCTGTTGCGCCACCCGGCGACGGCCCGGGCGGCCGCGCAGCTGTACTGGGCGCACGGCGCCGACGAGCGGCAGCGACTGGTCTGGCACACCCGGGCCCGCTCGCTCTCCCTCGCTCGCACCCTCGCCCGGCAGGCCTTCGGCGCCGCGCCGCGGCTGGGCCTGCCGGCCGCACCGGACCCGGCCGCGCCAGCCCCGGCCGCACCGGCGGCCCTGACCGCGCTGTCCGACCTGTCCGACGAACTGAGCTCCGCCGTCACGGAGTTCACCTCGTGCCCGCAACCCGCCGGCCCATACCTGGTGGCCGAACTCGCCGCCGCCACACCCACGTTCGCTTACGCGCCGGGGGCCGCAACCCTGCTCGACAAGTTCCACGCCGCACCCGAGTCCGCCGGTCTCACCGAAGCGCTGGCCGCACTGCCCGCCGAGCCCGCGCTGCTGCCCGCCCGACGCCAACTCGCCCAGGCCTGGCTGGAGTCCAGCGCCGTCGACGCCGACCCCGGCGACCTCGCCGAGGCCGCCGCCGCGCTCCTCTGCCCGTCCCTGCCGCGCCGGCCCGCCGAAGGCACCGCCACCACCCGCCTCACCGGCCTGCTCGGCGACCACCCCCGGCTCCCGGGCGGCGCGCTCGACCTTCGCCTCGACGAACTCCTGGCCCGGGTGGCGGAGTTCGCCGCCACCGAGGCCCCCGGATACCGCGCCTACCAGCGACTGCGCGCCGACCTGCTGGCCGCCGAGCACACCCGGCTACGGCTCGACCAGTACCGGCCGGCCCCGCTCAACGGCTTCGTCCGCAACCGACTCATCGACCAGGTCTACCTGCCGCTGGTCGGCGACAACCTCGCCAAACAGCTCGGCACCGCCGACGCCGGCGGACCGGTCGACCGCAGCGGCCTGCTGCTCCTGGTCTCCCCGCCCGGCTACGGCAAGACCACCCTCGTCGAGTACCTCGCCGAACGGCTCGGCCTGCTGCTGGTCACCGTCAGCGGCCCCGCGCTCGGCCACCGGGTCACCTCCCTCGACCCCGCCGAGGCCCCCGACGCCACCTCCCGCCGCGAGATCGAGAAGCTCAACTTCGCCCTGCACGCGGGCGACAACGTGCTGCTCTACCTCGACGACGTCCAGCACACCTCGCCCGAGCTCCTCCAGCGCTTCATCCCGCTCTGCGACGCCCAGCGCCGGATCGACGGGGTGTGGGACGGCGAGGCCCGCGAGTGGGACCTGCGCGGCAAGCGCTTCGCCGTCGTCATGGCCGCCAACCCGTACACCGAGTCCGGCCGCCTCTTCCGGCTGCCCGACATGCTCGCCAACCGCGCCGACGTCTGGAACCTCGGCGACGTCATCGCCGGGCGCGAGGACCTCTTCGCGCTCAGCTTCGTCGAGAACGCCCTGCCCGCCAACCCGCACCTGGCCCCGCTCGCCACCGCCGAGCGCGCCGACCTGGACACCCTGCTGGCCCGCGCCACCGGCACGCCGGGCGGCCCCCTCACCGGCGCCTGGCCCGCCGCCGAGGCCGAACGGATGACCGCCGTCCTCGCCGGACTGCTCCACCTGCGCAGCACCGTCCTCGCCGTCAACCGCACCTACCTGGCCTCCGCCGCCCAGGACGACCGCACCCGCACCGAACCCCCGTTCCTCCTCCAGGGCTCCTACCGCAACATGGCCAAACTCGCCCAGCGCCTCGACCCGGCCCTCACCCGCCCCGAACTCGACGCCCTCCTCACCGACCACTACCGCGCCGAAGCCCAACCCCTCGGCGCCGACGCCGAAGCACAGCTGCTGAAGCTGGCCGAACTCCGAGGCTGCCTCACCCCCGCCCAGGCCACCCGCTGGGAGGAGCTCAAGCACACGCGGCGGGGCTGACGGCCGGCGGCGCTCCCCACGTCAGGGGCCGGTTCGGCTCCTCTGCACCGCGCTACGGGGTCTACACCTCGGCGCCGCGTTGAGGGGCCAACGCCTCGGCGCCGCGCTGGGGGGCCAACACCTTGGCCAGCGGGGTCCGCTGCTCCGCCCAGGACACCAGCATCTCGCGGTCGATCAAGGTCGCGCCCACCGTCGGCAGGGCGGCGAACTCGCGCGCCGGCTTCGAGAACCCACGGTTCGTCACGATGAGGATGATCCCGGCCTGGAACACCGCCCTGGCGCCGCCGAGCGCGTGCTGCACGACCGGCTGGCCGACCGTCGCCCTCGGGTCACCGGAGTGCTTGCACTGCACCATGAACGGGACGTTCAGGTCGGTGACCCCGAGGACGTCGCCGCCCATGTCACCGGCGCCGCCCTGCACCCGCGTGACGGTGAACCCGTCCCGTTCCAGCAGCGCCGCGACGGTGTGCTCGAAGGTCGTGAAGTGACCGTCGTCGATCTGCCCCAGGGTGATCGTGCTGCGCTTGGAGAACGCCTCGGCGGACATTCGTTCGTCGAGCATCCGCTCGTCGAACGTCCTTCCGTCCGCCGTCCCGTCGTCGTCCATGTGCCACTGGCGGCGGCCGAGCTTCGCGACCACCTCGACGGCGACGGCCCGCGCCTCCCAGTCGATCTCACCGAGGCCGTCCGCGTCCCACGGGGGCGCCGCCTCGCCACCGCTCTCCGCCGCCGCCTCGCCCGGGCGTCCGGCCCAGTACTGGCGCTCAAGGCCGCCGAGAGTCCTCCGCAGGCCGCACAGGTCGCGCTGCCACCCCCGGATCCGCAGCGTCAGCGACCCCAACCACCGCTCCAGGTCCGGGGGCGCCGGAAAGAGGCTGAGCTCCTCGGCCCGCGCGGCCGCCCGCTCGATCAGGTCCACGGTGTCGATCACCGTCTCGATCAGATCGACGGTGTCGCGGAGCGAGCGCCGGAGCCCCTTCGCGCCGACGGTGTGCCGGACGAGCACCATCGACTCACTGCGGTACCGATCGCCGAACCGGTCGCGGTCCCGCTCGTACGAGAGCCACCGCTCCAGGGCCTCGACCGCCTGGTCCACGAACCACCGCAGGTCGCCGTGCTCGTCGTCCTCGTACTCGTACATTCCGCCCCTCCCGTGAACCACCGGGGGCAGCCTAGGCAACGGGTCCGACACTGCGAGCGGCGCCGACCAGTGCAGACCAGTGCCGACCCGCTGCCTGTCTACCGTCGGCGGGCGGCCGCCAGCAGCTCGGGGACGGTGGCGAGCTTGACGCGGGGACGGCCCTCGGCCTCGCCCCGGGCGCGCTCCGCCCGCTCCACGGCCCGCAGTCCCTTGAGCCCGACGGCGTCCGGGCGACGGTGGCGGACGAGGCGGTCGAAGTCCGTGCGGCTCGCCGCCGGGGCGGCCAGCGCGCGGGCCGCCGCGTCGTCCAGGATCGCGGCCACGGTCTCGCGGGCGCAGGCCCGGTTGGCGCCGATCCCGCCGGACGGCCCGCGCTTGGCCCACCCCACCACGTACGCCCCGGGCAGCGGCCGCCCCGTCGCCGGGTCCACGACCCGCCCGCCCCGGTGAGCGACCGTCGCCGTCCGCTCGTCGAAGGGCAGCCCGGGCACCGGTACGCCCCGGTGCCCTATGGAGCGCACCACCAGGCCGGTCAGCAGCGTGTCCGTCTCCCCGGTCGGTTCGGCTGCCCGGCCGCCCGCGAGGGTGGTCCGGGCGACGGTCAGGCCCGTCACCCGCCCGGCCCCGGTGAGCGCGGTCGGCGCGGACAGGAAGCGCAGCACGATCCGCCGGCCCGGCGCCGGCTCGGCGCCCCCGTCGAACGCCACCAGCGGCAGCCCGGCGAGCAGCGCGGCCCGCGCGTCCGACGCGGTCGGCGCAGCGGCCGTCCCGGCCGCCTCCTCGATCGCCGCCCGCACCTCCGGGTGGTCCTCGACCACCACCTCGATGCCCGGCAGTTGCCGCAGCGCCAGGAACTCCGCCTTGGTCCAGGCCGCTTGGGCGGGCCCGCGCCGGGCGAGCAGCACGACTTCCCGTACCCGGCTGCGGCGCAGTGCGGCGAGGGCGTGGTCGGCGATGTCGGTGGTGGCGAGCCGGTCTGGGTCGGTGAGCAGGATGCGCGCGATGTCAACGGCGACGTTGCCGTTGCCGATGACGACCACCCGTTCGGCGCCGGGCCCGGACAGCTCCACCGCGTCGGCGGGCACGGTCGGTTGGGCGTTGTACCAGCCGACGAAGGTGGTCGCGGGCAGGCTGCCCGGCAGGTCCTCGCCGGGGATGCCGAGCCGCCGGTCGGCGGCCGCGCCGACGGCGTACACGACGGCGTGGTGGTGGGCGGCGAGTTCCTCGTGGGTGAGGTCGGTACCGATGTCCACGTTGAGGTGCATCCGCAGCCGGGGGTCGTGGAAGACGCCGGCGAAGCTGTCCGCGATGCGTTTGGTGGACTGGTGGTCGGGCGCGACCCCGTGCCGCAGCAGGCCGCCGGTGACGGGCAGCCGGTCGATCATGGTGATCTCGGCGCCGGTGCTGCGCAGCAGTTCCTGCGCGGTGTACCCGGCGGACGGGCCGGTGCCGACGATGGCGACGCGCAGCGTGCCGAGCCCGTCGGGCAGGCTGCGCGGGAAGGTGGGCGCGCCCCAGGCGTGGTCGTTGGGGTGATCGCGGTACCAGTCCCGGTTGAGGTCGCCGAACACGGTGTCGGGCCCGCGCAGCCGGTCGACGGGGAACACCGCGTCCACCGGGCAGGCGTCCGCGCAGGCGCCGCAGTCGATGCAGGCCGCCGGGTCGATGTACAGCATGTCGGTGGTGCCGAACTCCGGTTCGTCCGGGGTCGGGTGGATGCAGTTGACCGGGCAGACGGACACGCACGAGGCGTCGTTGCAGCAGGTCCGGGTGATCGCGTAGGCCATGGCCGGGGTGGGGTCCCTCGCTACAGGTGGTGAAGTGCGGGAGTCGGAGCCTTTGTTGATGTTCCGCCTTTGACGTATCGCCTTTGACGTGTCGTCAGAGCATGTGGATGCGCCGGTAGATGGCGGCCGAGCGGCTGGTGAGCAGCCCGGTCTCGGCGAGGAACGCGATCAGGTGCCGGGAGCTGGTGCGCATCATCGCCTTGCGGTGCTCGTTGGCCCGCACTTCGGCGATCGCCCGCTGGGTGTCGAGCCCGGCGGCCCGGTAGACCCCGGGGTGCACCATGCTGGAGACGATGACGTACGCGCCGACGGCGATGCCGGTGGCCGAGGCGCGGCGGCGGGCGGGGCCGGCGTGGCGCACCCGTTCGCGGATCTCCTGCCGGGCGAACTTCATGTGCCGCGACTCCTCGACCACATGGATCCGGGAGGTACCGCGGACGATCTCCAGGACGTTCTCGCCGCGCATCCAGTCGCGCTGCATGACGTCGAGCACCTCTTCGGCCACCAGGATGCCGCCGTAGGCGAGTTCACCCTTCGCCAGGGCCTTGAACGCGCGCCCGGCCTGGGCGATGACCTTGTTCGGCCGGTACACGGGGACGCCAATTTTCTCGCAGGCGCGGGCGAACATGATCGAGTGGCGGCACTCGTCGGCGATCTCGGTGAGCGCGAACTGGAACTCGGCGTTGGCGGGGTTCTTCAGGTACTGATCGCGCAGCACCATCTGCTGGAGGATCATCTCGAACCATATCCCGGTGTTCATGATCGAGCAGACCTCGTGCCGGGTGAGGGTGACCCGCTGCTGCTCGGTCATCTCGTCCCACAGCCGGGTGCCGTAGAGGGTGCTCCACTCCGGGTTGAGGCCGTAGTGGTCGGCTGGGAGGGGCGCGTCCCAGTCGATCTCGGTCGAGGGGTCGTAGGAGAGGGTCGCGGCGGACTCCAGCAGCCGCTTCGAGACGTCGTCGTCGGCCGCGGTGTGCCCGTGCGCACTCGCCGCCCGCCCTGCCGCCGCGTTGGTGAGAGCCATGGCTGCCTCCAGATGCCTGCCCCTACGGGTGCCCGCTCACCCGCTTATTAGACGGACAGTACAATAAGAGCCCGCCGCCGAGAACCCCCTGCGCAGCACCGGACGGGCGCACGACCACAACTCCCGCGCCCCCTCTCGTCCGTGGCCTCCCCCAGCCACTCCCTCCGCCCTCTCCGCCCCCTCCACCCCCTCCACCCCCGGATACAGTGAGGCGTGATCACCGACCAGCCCGAGGCGGATCCGGAGCGCGTCGCCCCCACCGGCGTACGGAACTTCCGCGACGCCGGCGGCGTCGGCTCCCTGCCGCGCGGCGTGCTGTACCGCTCCGCCGCCCTGCACGACCTGCACGGTCTCGCGGCGGAGGGCGCGGACACGCTGCGGCGCCTCGGCCTGCGGACGGTCGTCGACCTGCGCAGCGACCCGGAGGTGGCGGAGCGCCCGGACGCCGTCGACCTCGTCGACGCCCGGTACCTGCACGCGCCGGTCTTCACCGAACGGCGTTGGCCCGCCGACCAGTTGGAGCTCTACCCGCTGATGACCGAGCGCGCCGGCGCGGCATCGGTGGCCGTTCTGCGCCGACTGCTCGCCGGTGGGGGCGAGGCCGCGCCGGTCCTGGTCCACTGCGCCTCGGGCAAGGACCGCACGGGAGTCGTCGTCGCCGTCCTGCAGACGCTGCTGGGCGCCTCCGAGGCGGAGGTCCTCCAGGACTTCCTGCGCTCGAACGACGAACTGGGCCTGACCAACCAGCCACCGGCCGGGGCCGCGCACAACGCCCTGCCCGTACACGAGGTGCATCTGCGGCGGGCGCTGCTGTCGATCCGGAGTCACCACGGATCGGTGGCGGAGTATCTCCTCGCGCACGGCGCGCAGGCGTCGGAGCTCGCCGCGGCGCGGCGGATCCCGGCCTGAACGAGCCGCCGGGCAGGGGCCGTTGAGTCCTCCGAACGAGCCCCCGCCCGGTGCTGCGCCGAGCGCCTCCGATCCGTACCGCCCCTGGCTGCGCGCTACGCGGCGCCCAGCGCCTGCCGCAGCGCCTCGGCCGCCTCCGCCGTCGCCTCCCGGAAGCGGCGACCGATGCCGAGGTAGCTGGCGTAGCCGTGGATGAGGTCCGGCTGCCGGCTCAGGCGCACCGTCACCCCGGCCGTCTTCAGCGCCTCGGCGTACGCCTCGCCCTCGTCCCGCAGCGGGTCGAAGCCCGCGGTGCCGACGTACGTGGGCGGAAGCCCGGACAGGTCGGCGGCGAGCAGGGGCGACAGGCGCGGGTCCGTCCGGTCGGCCGGCGCGGGCGCGTAGCGGTCCAGGAACCAGTCCATGTCCGCGCTGGTCAGGAAGAAACCGTCGGCGAACAGGTCGCGCGAGGGCCGCCGGACGGAGGCGTCGACCGCCGGGTACAGCAGCAACTGGAACACCGGCGCCGGACCGCCCCGCCGCACCGCCGCCTGTGCGGTGACGGCCGCCAGGTTCCCGCCCGCGCTGTCGCCGCCGATCGCGATCCGCTCCGGATCCGCGCCCAGGTCGGCCGCCTTGGCGTACGCGAAGTCGAACGCGGCCAGCGCGTCGTCCGCAGCCGCCGGGAACGCGTGCTCGGGCGCGCGCCGGTACTCCACCGACAGCACCCGCACCTGCGCCCGCTGCGCCAGGAACCGCACCACGTGGTCATGGCTGGCCCGACTGCCGACCACCCAGCCCCCGCCGTGCAGGTACACCAGCAGCCCGGAACCCGCCGCCAGCCCGCCCGGCGTGTACAGCGTGGCCGCCAACTCGCCGTACTCCTGCGGGATTCCGACGCTCCGGACGGCGACCGGCTGGATCGTCGCCCCGCCCACCAGGTACCGCGCGTGCTCCATCGCCTCCCGCGACGACCCGACCCCGGCGGGCAGCACCAGGGCCGCCTTCGACAGGCGCTGCAACTTGAGGATCAACTGCGCGTCCAGCGACAGCACTTGACCGTCCCGCACCACCGGCGCGCCCGCGATCGCACGCCTCAGCCCTTCCGGCAGCGCGTACGCGCCCCGGACGACCGCGGCCTGGATCCGGACAGGGAAGGGAATCGTCATCTCTGCTGCCTCCTGGAGCCTCACCCGGAGCCCTCGACCGGGGACTCGGACCGGGAGCCCATGATGGGCCCGACCCACCCCAGACGGAAGCCCCCCTCGACGCCCCCTTCACCCACCCTCGACCGCCGACGCCCTCTCCGGCAAGAAATATGTAGACCGGTCTACAGTTTCTCCATCACCCACTTGCACCGCCTCCATCCGCACAGGAAGTCGGCCAGACCGACTTCCTGTGCGCACACCACCCGGGCGGCGGCATGGAATCAGTAGACCGACCGACATATTTTTCCCGAACGCCCCTCCCACCCCCACGCCCCGCCCACCCTTGCGCTGTCACCCTTCGGTCGGAGTCGGCGACGGGCCCTCCACATGGGCGGGCGACTTTCTTCAGGAATCCTTCCGCGCCCGATCGACCCGACCGACCTGACCAGCCTGACCAGTCAGGCCGTCAGCCGGGCCGGCTCGTCGGCGAGCACCGGTCCTCGGCGTCGAACGCCGCCAGGAAGCGCGCTCCGGGCCCAAGGGTGGCTTCCAGTGCGCGCAGGACATCATCGTCCAATCCCCCCACCGCCTCGGCGAGTTCCTCCGACACGTCCCGGGTGAGCTCCGCCGCCACGACGTCCTCGGGCGCGCGCGGACCGAGCTTGCTGACGGCGGCTGCCGCCCGGGCAGGGGTGAGGAGTGCCGCAGCCTGGACCAGGAGCCAGGCGGGGACCCCGGCCGCGCCCTGCGGCGGCGGCAGGTACGGGCGGGCGCCGTCGTAGCGCTCGTCCTCGGCGAAGGCCTGCTGCTTCACCTTCACCACCGGACGCGCGCCGACCGCCTCGGGGCCCGTCTCCCGCCAGGTGCCGGCGGGTTTGAGGACGTAGCCCTCGGCGAGGTTGTCGGCGAGTTCGGGGAGCCCGAGGAGCGCGGGGACCAGAGTGGGGAAGGCGGCCGGCAGTTCCTGGAGCACGGTGAGCGCGCCGCGTCCGATCAAGGGGACGCAGGCGAGGCCGGCGGTGGCCGCACCGCCACGCAGGTCGCGGTCGGAGATCCAGGACCGGCCCTCGGTGGTGTCGACGGTGGCGTCGAAGAGCAGCCACCCCAGCCCCGGCGCGTACCAGACGCCGGTCTGTACGGGCTCGACTCCGGCGACGGCGGACACATCGGGGTGCGGGTAGCACCCGCCGGCCAGTTCACCGTAAACAGTCACCACAGCACCCGCGCCCCCACCTGCACCCCCTCCCGCCGCCTCGCGCACCGCCGAGGCGAACCGGGCGGCCGCCACCGCCAACGCCGGCCAGACCCGGCTGACGCCGAAGAAGCCGTCCAACTCGTCCTCGCCCAGGAGCTCCCGCCGCTTGGCCGGACGGACCGCACCCCCCTCGCAGACCACGGCGAAGTGCGCCCCGTGCACCTTCTCCACCGCGACCCACTCCCGATTCCCGGACGCGGAGAGCCGCCCCCTCCCCGAGATCTTGGGGTACGGCCGCAACGCGGAGCCTTCGAACCTGGTGTCAGCCACACCCGAAATCATCGCCGCGAGCCGCACCCCCGGACAACGGAGTTTCCCCTCCCACCACAACCCCCGCTACCCGCAGCCCCAGCCGTCACAGAGCGCCCGCCCAGATGGGCCACCACAGGCCGGTGGGCCTCGACGCAACGTCGAGGCC
>NZ_JBHWIJ010000138.1:0-10472 GCF_042732255.1 Kitasatospora sp. NPDC059803
GGACGGACCTGGAGCGCCTCCGAAGGGGGCGCCGTCCTTGTGACGGCGCCCCCTTCGGCGTATCCGGGGTCCGTCTTTCGAACCCCGCCGGTCGGACGTGTCGCGGGACACACGGGGTGAACCCTCCGTGAGGCCTGGGCAGGTTGGTTACCGACCGGTAGCATGGCGGTGGAGCGGCGCCGCTCGGGTCTTCACCGGCGGCAGCCTGCCCACCTCAAATGTTGGTCCCTGGGAGGAGAGCCCCCGTGCCTCGTACCGCGAGGGACGTCGTCTTCGTCGATGGCGTCCGCACCCCGTTCGGCAAGGCCGGCCCGAAGGGCATCTACCACGAGACGCGCGCCGACGACCTGGTCGTCAAGTGCATCCGGGAGCTCGTGCGCCGTAACCCGAACCTGCCCGTCGAGCGCATCGACGAGGTCGCCATCGCGGCCACCACGCAGATCGGCGACCAGGGTCTGACCATCGGGCGCACCGCCGCCCTGCTGTCCGGCCTGCCCAAGTCCGTCCCCGGCTACTCGATCGACCGCATGTGCGCCGGTGCGCTCACGGCCGTGACCGCCACCGCCGGCGGCATCGCCTTCGGCGCGTACGACGTGGTCGTGGCCGGCGGCGTCGAGCACATGGGCCGCCACCCGATGGGCGAGGGCGTCGACCCGAACCCGCGCTTCGTCTCCGAGAAGCTGGTCGACGAGTCCGCCCTGTTCATGGGCATGACCGCGGAGAACCTGCACGACCGGTTCCCGCACCTGACCAAGGAGCGCTGCGACGCCTACGCCGTGCGCTCGCAGGAGAAGGCCGCCAAGGCGTACGCCAACGGCGACATCCAGCCCGACCTGGTGCCGATCTCGATCCGCAACACCAACCCCGAGGTCGGCGAGACCGGCTGGGGCCTGGCCACCGTGGACGAGCCGATGCGCCCGGGCACCACGATGGAGAGCCTGGCCGGCCTGAAGACCCCCTTCCGCCCGCACGGCAACATCACCGCGGGCAACTCGGCCGGCCTCAACGACGGCGCCACCGCCTCGCTGCTGGCCGCCGAGGACGTCGCCGAGGAGCTCGGCCTCCCGGTCAAGATGCGCCTGGTCTCCTACGCCTTCGCGGGCGTGGAGCCCGAGGTCATGGGCATCGGCCCGGTGCCGGCCACCGAGAAGGCGCTGGCCAAGGCCGGTCTGACCATCGACGACATCCAGGCCTTCGAGGTCAACGAGGCCTTCGCCGTCCAGGTGCTGTCCTTCCTGGACCACTACGGCATCGCGGACGACGACGAGCGCGTCAACCCGTACGGCGGTGCGATCGCCTTCGGCCACCCGCTGGCCTCCTCCGGCGTGCGCCTGATGAACCAGCTGGCCCGCCGCTTCGAGCAGCGCCCGGACGTCCGCTACGGCCTCACCACGATGTGCATCGGGTTCGGCATGGGCGGGACCGTCATCTGGGAGAACCCGCACTGGAGCGGAGCGGAAAAGTCGTCCGAGCTCGAGGGTGGTAAGTGAACATGACGAGCACCACTGAGCTACTGCAGCACGGCGCCGAGCTGTTCCCGGGCGAGGTCGTCACGACCGCGCACGTGCGCCACCTGGACCTGCCGCTGCAGGCCGGCAAGCTGGCCCTGATCACCCTGGACAACGGCTTCGACCACACCAAGCCGACCACCTTCGGCCCGGGCTCGCTGCTGAAGCTGTCCGCCGCGCTGGACCAGGTCGAGGCCGAGGCCGCCGAGGGCAAGGTCGTCGCCGTCGCCGTCACCGGCAAGCCGTTCATCTTCGCGGTCGGCGCCGACCTCAAGGGCGTCGAGCTGCTCAAGGAGCACGCGGACGCGCTCGCCATCGGCAAGGGCGGCCACGAGGTCTTCAAGCGGATCGCCGCGCTGCCCGTCCCCTCCTTCGCCTTCTACAACGGCGCGGCGATGGGCGGCGGCGTCGAGGTCGGCCTGCACGCCACCTACCGCACGGTCAGCGCGGGCGTCCCGGCGTTCTCGCTGCCGGAGGTCTTCCTGGGCCTCGTCCCCGGCTGGGGCGGCTGCACCCTGCTGCCGAACCTGATCGGCCCCTCGAAGGCGATCAAGGTCATCATCGAGAACTCGATGAACCAGAACAAGCAGCTCAAGGGCAAGGACGTGTTCGAGCTGGGGATCGCCGACGCGATCTTCGAGCCGGCCGACTTCCTGGAGCAGTCGCTGCTGTGGGCCGCCAAGGTCCTCAAGGGCGACGTCGTCGTCGAGCGCGAGGAGATCGACCGCGGCAAGGCCTGGGACGACGCCGTCGCCTGGGGCCGCCTGGTCGCCGACGCCAAGGTGCACGGCGCCGCGCCGGCCGCCTACAAGGCGCTGGACATCATCCAGCAGGTCAAGGACTCCGACCTCCAGGCCGGCTTCGACGCCGAGGACGCGGCCCTGGCCGACCTCATCATGAGCGGCGAGCTGCGCAGCGGCATCTACGCCTTCAACCTGGTGCAGCGCCGGGCCAAGCGCCCGGTCGGCGCGCCGGACAAGTCGCTGGCCCGCCAGGTCAACAAGGTCGGCGTCGTCGGCGCCGGTCTGATGGCCTCGCAGCTGGCGCTGCTGTTCGCCCGCCGTCTGGAGGTGCCGGTGGTCCTCACCGACATCGACCAGGAGCGCGTCGACAAGGGCGTCGGCTACGTCCACGCCGAGATCGACAAGCTGCTCGGCAAGGGCCGGATCGGCCAGGACAAGGCCAACCGTCTCAAGGGCCTGGTCAGCGGCTCGCTCGACAAGGCCGCCGCCTTCGGCGACGCGGACTTCGTGATCGAGGCCGTGTTCGAGGAGATGGGCGTCAAGCAGACCGTCTTCGCGGACCTGGAGAACGTGGTCTCGCCGACCTGCGTGCTGGCGACCAACACCTCCTCGCTGTCGGTCACCGAGATGGCCTCGAAGCTGAAGCACCCCGAGCGGGTCGTCGGCTTCCACTTCTTCAACCCGGTCGCGATCCTGCCGCTGCTGGAGATCGTCCGCGGCGAGCAGACCGACGACGCCTCGCTGGCCACCGCCTTCGGCGTCTCGAAGAAGCTGAAGAAGACCTCGGTGCTGGTCAAGGACGCCCCGGCGTTCGTGGTGAACCGGATCCTGACCCGCTTCATGGGCGAGATCCAGACCATCATCGACGAGGGCACCCCGATCGCCACCGTCGAGAAGGGCGTCGAGCCGCTCGGCCTGCCGATGTCCCCGATCGTGCTGCTGGAGCTGGTCGGCCCGGCCATCGCGCTGCACGTCTCGGAGACCCTGCACGGCGCGTTCCCGGAGCGGTTCGCCGTCTCCGAGAACCTCGGCAAGGTGGTCAAGGCCGGCAAGCGCGGCTTCTACACCTGGGTGGACGGCAAGCAGGTCCTCGACCCCGAGGTGCTGGAGCTGCTGTCCTTCGGCGACACCGTGCTGACCGAGGAGCAGGTCCTGAACCGCTCCCTGGAGGCCGTGGCCCAGGAGATCGGCCTGATGCTGGAGGAGGGTGTCGTCGCCGAGGCGCAGGACATCGACCTCTGCATGATCACCGGCGCCGGCTGGCCCTTCCACCTGGGCGGGATCACCCCGTACCTGGACCGCGAGGGCGTCTCGGAGCGGGTGAACGGCAAGCGCTTCCTCGCCCCCGGCGTGGCCTCGGTGCCCGCGTAACGCGCAGCGCCACCGCATGCCGGAGCCCCGGTGACCTGGACGGTCACGGGGGCTCCGGCGTGTGCGGGGGCGGTCAGCTCTTCTTGAGGCGGTAGACCACGGTGTCGGCGAAGACGCCGACCATCTCGTAGTGGGTGTCCAGCAGGTTCTCGATCCGCGGGACCAGCACCGGCTGGTACGGGGCGATGCCGGAGTCGTCCACCACGACCTCGGGCAGGTTGTCGGCGAGCTCCTTGTCGAAGGTCTGCCAGGCGTTGCTGACGCTGAACTGCTCGCCCACGTTGGCGTTGCCGTCCTTGCCGCCGCTGTAGTTGGTCAGGAAGCCGGCGGTCAGGTAGCGGGTGGCGGGCTTGCGGTCGGCCAGCCAGTACAGCTCGGGGTGCATGCCCCAGACCAGCACGGTGTCCTTGGGGGTGGTCTGGGCGGCGACCGCGGTGGCGACCTCGGTGGTGCGGTTGAGCCGCTCCCCCGGCCAGGCCAGGGCCAGCGCCCAGAAGACCGTCGAGGCGACCGTGGTGTACACCAGGACGGGCTTCCAGCGGACCGCCGAGGTGGCCACCGCCCCGGTGCCCAGCAGCACCAGCGGGGGGATCAGCTGCAGGTAGTAGTGGCCGAAGAAGTGGAAGCCCACGCTGACCGCGACGACCGAGGACGCCAGCCAGACCCACAGGTCCCCGGTGGAGCCGTGCTCCTCCCCGGCGACGGGCAGCGGCCGGTGGCGGTGCTTGAGCCAGAGCCGGCGCCCGACCGGGAGCAGGAAGCCCAGCCCGGCCGCGACCAGGATGGCCGAGTTGCCGAGCGCGCGGCCGATCATCTGGAGCCAGGCACCGCCGAAGGAGGCGTAGTCCCCGCTGCCGGTGACCACCCAGAACAGGAAGCCCTTGGGCTTGGTCAGGATGACCGCGACCAGCGCTATCGGCAGGATGAAGCCGAAGCCGATCTTGAACAGGGCGGGCGGCCAGCGCACCCCGCGCCGGCGGGCGTCCTGGAACAGCATCCAGAGCACCGGTAGCAGCACCGCGCCGCCGGTCTGCTTGGTCAGCGAGCAGAGCGCCACCGCGATGCCCGCGGCCAGCCAGCGGCGGCGCTCGGCGTACCGGAACGCGGCCACCATGGCGGGCAGCATGAAGACCTCGAAGGTCGCCGCCTGGGTGTCCTCCGGGGAGAGCCCGATGGAGACCAGCAGGTAGAGCAGTCCCGCGCCGGCCCCGGCCCGGTTGCCCCAGCGGCCGCGGGCGATGGACGCCAGCAGGATCGCGGTGACCAGGTGGGCGCCCACCGCCAGGGTGCGCAGCGGCCACAGCGAGGCGGAGCCGAAGATCGTGAAGCAGGCCTGGTAGAGCCAGGGGAGCAACGGCGGCTTGCGGTCCACCACGGTGTCGTACAGCACTCCGCCGTCGGCCAGCATCCGGGCCTGGGTGGCCAGGAACCCCTCGTCGGGGCTCCAGACGGGCCGGGCGAAGGACGGGATGTGGGTGAGCAGTGCGACCAGCGCGAGCACCGGCACCAGCCTCGTCCAGTACCCGGTCTGCACATGGGTACGGACGCGCTCGGGCAGGCGCTCGGCCAGTCCGGCGAGGCGGAAGCGGGTGGGGGTGGGCACGGATGACAACCTACCGGGCGGGATCGGCGCGGGCGGCGCCGGTCCCGCCTTTCGGTGCGATTGTCAGCTTGTTTCGTGACGAACTGTTACAGGGCTACGACGAACAGTCGTCGGTGGAACGCGCTCCGGGCCCGTTCTCAGGCCTCGACCCGAGCCGCGTCCAGGCTGGCGACCAGGGCCGTCACCTTTCGGGCGATGTCCGGGGCGTTCAGGCCGATCTCGGCCAGGATCTCGTTCCGGCTCGCGTGGTCCAGGAACTCCTGCGGAATCCCGAAGTCGCGCACCGGCAGATCCACGTCCGCGTCGCGCAGCGCCTGCGCCACCGCGGCGCCGACACCGCCCACCCGGCCGTTGTCCTCGATCGTGACGACCACCCGGTGCTCGGCCGCCAGGCCCGGCAGGGCGGCGTCCACCGGCTTGACCCAGCGCGGGTCCACCACGGTGGCGGTGATGCCCTGGGCGGCCAGCAGGTCCGCGACCTCCAGGCTGGTGGCGGCCATCGCGCCGACCGAGACGACCAGCACGTCCGCGCGGTGCGTGCCGCCCGGCTCCTCGGCGGCGCGCAGCACGTCCATGCCGCCGATCCGGCCGACCGCCGGGACGGCCGGGCCGACGGTGCCCTTGGAGTAGCGGACCACGGTCGGGGCGTCCTTGACCTCGACGGCCTCGCGCAGCTGGGCGCGGACCTGGTCGGCGTCGCGCGGGGCGGCCAGCCGCAGGGTCGGGACGATCTGCAGCATCGACATGTCCCACATGCCGTTGTGCGAGGCGCCGTCGTCGCCGGTGACGCCGGCCCGGTCGAGCACGAAGGTGACGCCCAGCTTGTGCAGGGCGACGTCCATCAGGACCTGGTCGAAGGCCCGGTTCAGGAAGGTCGCGTAGACCGCGAAGACCGGGTGCAGCCCGTTGGTGGCCAGGCCGGCGGCGCTGGTGACGGCGTGCTGCTCGGCGATGCCGACGTCGAAGATGCGGTCCGGGAAGGCCTCGGCGAAGGGCGCGAGGCCGACCGGGTGGAGCATGGCGGCGGTGATGCCGACGATGTCGTCCCGCTCGTGGCCGAGCGCGACCATCTCCTCGGCGAAGACCGAGGTCCAGCTCCGGCCGCCGGCGTTCTGGATCGGCAGACCGGTCTCCGGGTGGATCTTGCCGACCGCGTGGAAGCGGTCCTCGTCGTTGTTCTCCGCGGCGTGGTAGCCGCGGCCCTTCTCGGTGAGGCAGTGCACGATCACCGGGCCGCCGAAGCCGCGCGCCTTGGTCAGCGCGGACTCCAGGGCGGTCAGGTCGTGGCCGTCGATCGGGCCGATGTACTTGATGCCGAGGTCCTCGAACATGCCCTGCGGGGCGATGAAGTCCTTGAGGCCCTTCTTGGCGCCGTGCAGCGTCTCGAACAGCTGCTGGCCGACCACCGGGGTGCGCTGCAGCGCGTCCTTGCCCCAGGAGAGGAAGCGCTCGTAGCCCTGGGTGGTGCGCAGGGTGGCGAGGTGGTTGGCCAGGCCGCCGATGGTCGGCGAGTAGGAGCGCTCGTTGTCGTTGACGACGATGACCAGCGGGCGGTCCTTGGCGTCGGCGATGTTGTTGAGCGCCTCCCAGGCCATGCCGCCGGTGAGCGCGCCGTCGCCGATGACCGCGACGACCGGGTCCGGCTTGCCGAGGATCTTGTTGGCCTTGGCCAGGCCGTCGGCGTAGGAGAGCACGGTGGAGGCGTGCGAGTTCTCGATCACGTCGTGCTCGGACTCGGCGCGGGACGGGTAGCCGGACAGGCCGCCCTTCATCCGCAGCATCGAGAAGTCCTGGCGGCCGGTGAGCAGCTTGTGGACGTAGCTCTGGTGGCCGGTGTCGAAGAGGATGCGGTCGCGCGGCGAGTCGAAGACCCGGTGCAGCGCGATGGTGAGCTCCACCACGCCGAGGTTGGGGCCGAGGTGGCCGCCCGTCTTGGCGACCTCGGTCACCAGGAAGGTCCGGATCTCCTGGGCCAGTGCGGCCAGCTGTCCCGGCGTGAGCCGGTCGAGATCACGCGGTCCCCGAATGCGGGTCAGCAGGGCCACCCGTTCCTCCTCGTTCAGTGTTCGCGGACCGCGGGCGGTCCGACGGGCGTCGCTGCCCGGTCTGGCGGCGGGCCGGCGGTCGCGGCCGGTGCCGACCGGTCGAGTCTAATGTCCGCTTGCCGGACACCGAGCGGCGCGGCCGGTGCCACCGACCCGTTACCGCCATTCCCGGAGGTCGGCCCGGGGGTCGCGCGTCACCCTGGATTGACGAATGAATGTTCGGGCGCGATCCGGGCCGCGGCGGCTCAGCCGCGCCCCAGCGCCCCGGACTCCCCCATCTCGCTCATCACCAGCGCCAGCGCGCCGAGCACCTCGGCCCGGCCGCCCAGCGTGCCGGGGACCACCGAGAGCTGGCGGGCGGCGCTCGGGATGGCGTAACGGGCCACCGAGTCGCGGATCGGGGAGAGCACCAGCTCACCGGCCTCGGCGAGGTCGCCACCGAGGATCACCCGGCGCGGGTTGAGCAGGTTGCACAGGGTGGCGACGCCGGTGCCGATCTGCCGGCCGGCGTCGGCGATCACCCGGCGGCAGCCGAGGTCACCCTGATGGGCCAGCTCGACCACCCGGGGCAGGGTGAGGTCCGGCCCGAGGGTCGGGGTCAGCAGGGAGAGCAGGTAGCGGGAGCCCACGAAGGTCTCCAGGCAGCCGCGGTTGCCGCAGCGGCAGACCGGCCCGGCCTCGTCCAGGGTGATGTGCCCGATCTCACCGGCGGTGCCGCCCGGCCCGCGGTAGATCTGGCCGTTGACCACCAGTCCGGCGCCGACCCCGCTGGCGACCTTGATGTACGCGAGGTCGCTCAGCCCCCGCCCGGCCCCCCAGACCAGTTCGCCGAGCGCGCCCAGGTTGGCGTCGTTGTCCACGTGCACCGGCATGCCGAGCCGCTCGGCCAGCTCCCGGCCCGGGGCGATGCCCGTCCAGCCGGGCAGGATCGCGGTGGAGCCCAGCGCGCCGGTCTCCACGTCGATCGGGCCGGGCACGCCGAGGCCCACGCCGATCACCTTCTCCGGACGGAACCCGGCCTGCCGGAGCAGCCGTTCCACCATCGCCTCGGCCCGGTCGAAGCCCTGCGCGGCGGAGACGTCCACGTCGATCGGGGCGCTCTCCTCGGCGAGCACCCGGTGCGCGAGGTTGCCGACCGCGACCCGCAGGTGGGTGTGGCCGAAGTCGATGCCCACCACGATGCCCGCGTCCCCGCTGAGCGAGACGCTGCGCGCCCGCCGGCCGCCGGAGGAGGTGTCGGCGACCACGACGGTGCCGCTCTCCTTCAACTCCCGCACGATGTTGGAGACGGTGGCCGCGGACAGGCCGGTGCCGCGGGCGATCTCGGCCTGGGTCAGCGAACCGGCCGTCCGCACCGCGCGCAGCACCCGCTCCAGGTTCGCCCGGTGCAAGGACGACTGCGAGCCCGGTGTGTCCGTCGACATGATCCACCCTCCCAGGGCGGGGACCCCTCCGCCGGACGTCCCCTTCAACTCCTGAAGGGTAGGGCCTGTGCCGTGGATCGGCGCGGATCGGACCTGGGCGGTACGACGGGGGCCGGTGGCGGCGGGCCCGGAAGCGGCGGGGGAACGGACGGAAACGGGCCTGCGGAGTCCTGGGTTCGACCGAAAAACACTCGCCACTAGCATGGTGCCCTATCTCACGCGTCCCCCCGGACCGCGGGGCGGTATCGGCAGGGGGACGCTTCCAGGAATGACGGGGAATCAGATGGCAGGGGATCACCCTACGCCGGGGGCAGGCGAAGCGTCGGGCAGCAGCCCGCAGGACAATCGGGGCGTCTCGTTCGGGCGCCCGCCCGGCGGCGTGGACCCGGCCGCCGTGGCGGACCAGATGACACAGCTCGACGGCGCGGCGATCCCGCGCCCGGCCTCGCCCGCCGGGCCGCCGCCGGCCCAGCCGCCGGCTCCGCCCGCGCAGCCGCCCGCCGCCGGTGCCGGTGCCGGTGCCGGTGCCGGCTACCAGCCGTACGCGCCGACCGCGGCCGCCTTCCCCAGCCAGGCTCCGCCGCCGCCGGCCGGTGCGCCGGTCGGCCCGTACGACCCGATGCCCGGTGGCGCCTACGGCGCGCCGGACGGCGGGCAGGCCTACGGCGCCGGCTACGGATACCCGCAGCAGCAGCCCGGGTACTACCCGGGCGCGCCGGTGCCCCCCGCGCCCAAGCAGCGCAACCCCGTGATGCTGTGGGGCGGGATCATCGGCGGCGTCCTGGCGATCGCCATCGTCGCCGGGCTGGTCGTGCTCCTCAAGGGCAACGACCCCGACCCCACGCCGAACGCCACCTCCGGCGGCACCACCACGTCCGGTGGCACCACCACCTCCGGAGGCACCGTCACCAACGCCCCGACCGCCGACGGCACCACCGGCAGCAGCACCGGCGGCAACACCGGCGGGGCCGGGTACAACATCGCCTGGAACGCCCCCAAGGCCGCCACCGGGGACAGCGGCTCGCAGCTGCTCGGCATCTGGGGCAGCGACAAGGTCGCGGTGCGCGCCGACAGCACCGGCATCCGGGCGTACAACACCTCCGACGGCAAGGAGGCCTGGAACATCCCGGTCCCGGCCGGCAGCAAGGAGGTGTGCACCGCCTCCTACTCGACCAACTCGAAGAACATCGCCGCCGTCTCCTTCAACACCGGTGACAGCGACTGCTCCACCATCGGCGCCGTCGACGTCAGCCAGGGCAAGCTGCTCTGGAGCGTCAAGGTCTCCACCGACCGGATGTCCTCGCCGACGCTCAGCGTCACCGACAAGGTGGTCGCCATCGGCGGCAACGTGGTCGGCGGCCTGAACATCGACAACGGCTCGGCGGCCTGGCAGTTCCAGCCGCGCGACAAGGACTGCAGCCTCTACGGCCGCGCGGCCGGCAGCCAGATCGCGGTCAACGACCGCTGCTACGGCGGCTCCGGCCCGAAGTCGCAGCTGGTCGTCGTGGACGCCGACAGCGGCAAGGCCGCCAGCACGCCGATCACCCTCACCGGCAGCATCGAGCGGATCGACAAGGTCGTCCAGGACCAGCCGCTGGTACTGCTGATGAGCAGCGGCCCCAACGGCGACTACATCCTGCCGTTCGACAAGAGCAACAAGCCCGGCAACCAGATGTCGGTCAAGGAGCCCGGCGCGGGGGGGGCCCCCGCGGGCGGGGCCGCCGCCGCCCCCCCCCACACGCACGCGCCGGCCCGCCCGCCGCAACCGCCGCCACCCC
>NZ_JBHWIJ010000138.1:10482-20750 GCF_042732255.1 Kitasatospora sp. NPDC059803
CTTTGTGGGTGGCAGGGAGCCCGGCGCGGAGTGCCTGCGGCTGTCCGGCCAGTCCGACGCCTACACCCAGAACGTGGTCAGCGGCACCACCCTGTACGCCCAGATCACCGGCGCCAAGTCGGCCGTCAACGCGTACGACCTGACCACCGGCAAGCGGATCTGGTCCGCCGCCAGCGCCACGTCCAGCCAGGACATCCGGCTGGTGTCCGGCACCGACAAGGACGGCAAGGTCCGCGCCATCGTCAGCCAGGGCTACAACAAGCCCGCCCGGCTGGTGACGCTCTCGCCGGCCGACGGCTCGATGACCGACCTCGGCACCATGGCCATGCCCAACGGCCTGGACATCGGGATGAGCATGTCCGAGTACGTCCTCTCCAGCGACGGCAGCGCGGTGTACGCCTTCCGCCGCGGCAGCTCCGACGCGCCGCTGACCAAGTGGAAGAAGTGACGGCGGGGGGCTGAGCACTCCTCGAACGCGGGCCCTCGGGGCTCGTCCTGGCGGGGCGGGAACGGGCGATCTGTCCGGACCCGCCCCGCCTGTGATTATTCCGGGAGCCCGTCCGTTGGGTCATGGGAGGATTCGCCCCATCAGCCTGACGAAGGAGTGCAGCGAGTGCCCGGCACCAACCTGACCCGCGAGGAGGCCCGCACCCGGGCCGACCTCCTCCACGTGGACGCGTACGACATCGAGCTCGACCTGAGTTCGGCCCGCGAAGGAGGCACCTTCCGGTCCACCACCGTGGTCCGGTTCACGGCCACGACCCCCGGCGCGGACACGTTCATCGACCTCGTCGCGCCGAGCGTCGAGGAGATCACCCTCAACGGCGCGCCGCTCGACCCGGAGAGCTTCGCCGACAGCCGGATCCCGCTGCCGAACCTGGCCGCCGAGAACGAGCTGCGCGTCGTCGCCAACTGCGCCTACACCAACACCGGTGAGGGCCTGCACCGGTTCGTCGACCCGGTCGACGGCGAGACCTACCTGTACACCCAGTTCGAGGTGCCGGACGCCCGCCGCGTCTTCGCCTCCTTCGAACAGCCCGACCTGAAGGCCGCGTTCGCGTTCACCGTGACCGCCCCCACCGGCTGGGTCGTGGTCTCCAACTCGCCCACCCCGACCCCGGTCGGCGAGGGCGCCGCGCAGGTCTGGACGTTCGAGCCCACCGGCCGGATCTCCACCTACATCACCGCGCTCGTCGCCGGCCCCTACGTCGGGGTCTTCGACACCTACGAGAACGGCGACCAGAAGGTGCCGCTGGGCGTCTACTGCCGCCCCTCGCTGCGCGAGTTCCTGGACGCCGAGGACATCTTCGCCGTCACCAAGCAGGGCTTCGACTACTTCCAGGAGAAGTTCGACTTCCCCTACCCGTTCGCCAAGTACGACCAGCTGTTCGTCCCGGAGTTCAACGCCGGCGCGATGGAGAACGCGGGCGCCGTCACCCTGCGCGACCAGTACGTGTTCCGCTCCAAGGTCACCGACGCCGCCTACGAGGCCCGCGCGGCGACGATCCTGCACGAGCTCGCCCACATGTGGTTCGGCGACCTCGTCACCATGGAGTGGTGGAACGACCTCTGGCTCAACGAGTCCTTCGCCACCTTCGCCGAGGCCGTCTGCCAGGCCGAGGCCCCCGGCTCCAAGTGGCCGAACTCCTGGACCACGTTCGCCAACCAGATGAAGACCTGGGCCTACCGGCAGGACCAACTGCCCTCCACCCACCCCATCATGGCGGACATCAACGACCTGGAGGACGTCCAGGTCAACTTCGACGGCATCACCTACGCCAAGGGCGCCTCGGTGCTCAAGCAGCTGGTGGCGTACGTCGGCCAGGACGCCTTCTTCCAGGGCGTGCAGGCCTACTTCAAGCGCCACGCCTGGGGCAACACCCGGCTCACCGACCTGCTCGGGGCCCTGGAGGAGGCCAGCGGCCGCGACCTGCGGACCTGGTCCCAGGCCTGGCTGGAGACCGCCGGCATCAACGTGCTGCGGCCCGCCATCACCCTGAACACCGACGGCGAGATCGAGTCCTTCGCCGTCCTCCAGGAGGCCCCCGCGCTGCCCGCCGGCGCCAAGGGCGAGGCCGTGCTGCGCCCGCACCGCATCGCCATCGGCCTGTACGAGCTCGCCGACGGCGCGCTGGTGCGCACCGACCGGATCGAGCTCGACGTCGACGGCCCGCGCACCGAGGTGCCCGAGCTCGTCGGCCGGCACCGCCCGGCCGTCGTGCTGCTCAACGACGACGACCTCTCGTACGCCAAGATCCGGCTCGACGAGGACTCGATGGCCGTCGTCACCGAGCACCTCGGCGGCTTCACCGAGTCGCTGCCGCGCGCCCTGTGCTGGGCCTCCGCCTGGGACATGACCCGCGACGGCGAACTCGCCGCCCGCGACTACCTGGCGCTCGCCCTCTCCGGCATCGGGCGGGAGAGCGACATCGGCGTCGTGCAGTCCGTGCAGCGCCAGGTCCGGCTCGCCCTCGACGCCTACACCGACCCCGACTGGCGCGAGCAGGGCCTCGCCCAGTGGGCCGACGCCGCCGAGGAGCACCTGCGCTCCTCCGAGCCCGGCAGCGACCACCAGCTCTCCTGGGCCCGCACCCTCGCCTCCGTCGCCCGCACCGACGGGCAGCTCGGCCTGCTCGCCGGCCTGCTCGACGGCACCGCCGAGATCAAGGGCCTCGCCGTCGACACCGAGCTGCGCTGGACCCTGCTCACCCGGCTCTGCGCCACCGGGCGCGCCGACGAGGCCGCCGTGACGGCCGAGCTGGCCCGCGACAACACCGCGGCCGGCCAGGAGCACGCCGCCACCTGCCGCGCCGCCCGGCCCACCGCCGAGGCCAAGGCCGAGGCCTGGACCGCCGTCGTCGAGTCGGACACCCTCACCAACTACGTCCAGGAAGCGACCATCGCGGGCTTCCAGCAGTCCGACCAGCGCGAGCTGCTCGCGCCGTACGCGGCCAAGTACTTCGCCGCCGTCAAGGAGGTCTGGGAGACCCGCAGCCACGAGATCTCGCAGCAGATCATCGGCGGGCTGTACCCGGCGCTGCAGGTCACGCAGGCCACCGTGGACGCGACCGACGCGTGGCTGACCGAGGCCGAGCCGGCACCGGCGCTGCGGCGCCAGGTCGTCGAGGCCCGGGCCGGGATCGAGCGCGCGCTCAAGGCCCAGGCGGTCGACCGGGCGGCGGGCGCCGGCCGCTGACCTGCTGAGGCGCCCGTCGGGGCCCCGTCCGGGGTCCCTTCGGGCGCCGACGGGGCTCCGTTGGGGCGCCGTCGGGCGCCGTCAAGGTGCTGGAAACGCCTGAAGGGGCACCGGAGATCTCCGGTGCCCCTTCGGGGTCGTACAGGTCCTGGTGGACGCGGTGGTTACTTCTTCTTGCCCTTGCCCTTGCCGTACGGCAGGCCCGCGAGGGCGGCGATGATCACGAAGGCGGCGATCGGGATCAGCACGTACAGGCCGATGGTCTGGCCGACGCTCAGGCCAGGACCCGGGTCGTCGCCGTCGTCCCTGGTGAGGGCCATGGCGGGCGACGACAGCAGCATCATCAGCGTGACCGTTGCGGAGACCGCGCCGGCTCGCAAAGCGTTCCTCTTGTCCACGTTTCCAACTTACCCGCCGCTTATGACCCCCCGCGCGTCGGGGTCGGCCTTCCGGAAGGGGGCCGTCCGCAGTGCCGGGGGCAGGCGGCGGGATCAGGTGCCGGGATCAGGTGCCGGGGTCGGACGGCGGGGTCAGACGGCGGGGTGGGCGCCGGGCGGGGCCAGCAGGTGGGCGAGCAGGCGGGCGGCCGGGGTGGCGGCCAGGCGGTCGAGGGTGACCGGGTCGCCGGCGCCGTCGGCGACCGGCAGGCGCCAGTTCGGGTACTGGTCCCAGGTGCCGGGCAGGTTCTGCGGGCGCGGATCGCCGACCAGGTCCGGCAGCCAGACGCCGACCAGCTCCGCCGGGGTCGCGCGCAGGAAGCGGTACAGCACCGGCATCGACAGCGGCTCGCCCGGCGCGAGCAGCCCCCGCGCGGTCAGCTCGGCCCGCCAGTCCGCCAGCTCGGCCACCGCCTCCTCCTGCTCCTCGCCCAGCGGACGGGCCAGCAGCCCGAGCCGGTGCCGCAGCTCGACGTGCTCGCCGGAGAGCCGGGCGGCGGTGCTCGGCAGGTCGTGGGTGGTGAGGGTGGCCAGGCAGCCCGGGCGCCAGCGGTCCGGGGCGAGGATCTCCCCCGCCGCCTGCCAGTCCCGCTCGAACCAGAGCACGGAGGTACCGAGGATCCCGCGCGCCGCCAGTTCCTCCCGGACGCCCGGCTCCACCGTGCCCAGGTCCTCGCCGATCACCGCCGTCCCGGCCCGGTGCGCCTCCAGGGCCAGCACGCCGAGCATCGCCTCGGCGTCGTAGCGCACGTACGCGCCCTCGGTCGGCGGGTGGCCGTCCGGCACCCACCAGAGCCGGAACAGGCCCATCACGTGGTCGATCCGGACCGCGCCCGCGTGCCGGGCCGCCGCGCGCAGCAGCTCCGCGTACGGGGTGTAGCCGGCCGCCGCCAGCGCGTCCGGGCGCCAGGGCGGCAGGCCCCAGTCCTGGCCGTGGGCGTTGAAGGCGTCCGGCGGGGCGCCGACGGAGATGCCGCCGGCCAGCACGTCCTGGAGCGCCCAGGCGTCCGCGCCGTCCGGGTGGACGCCGACGGCCAGGTCGTGGATCAGGCCCACCGGCATGCCGGCCTGCCGGGCCGCGCCCTGGGCCTCGGCGAGCTGCTGGTCGACCTGCCAGGCGAGCCAGCGGTGGAACTCGACCCGGTCGGCGAGCTCCCGGGAGGCGCGCCCCACCTGTGGGCCGTCCGGGTGACGCAGCCCCTTCGGCCAGCCGTGCCAGTCGGCGCCGTGCACCTCGGCGAGCGCGTTCCACAGTGCGTTCCGGCGCAGCCAGTCACCCTCGCGGCGCTGGTAGGCCTCGTACGCGGCCTGGCGGCCGGGGCCGCGCGGCACCTCGTGCAGCAGTTCCAGCGCCTCGCGCTTGAGCGCCCAGACGGCGTCCCGGTCGATCAGGCCGTCGTGCCCCAGCACCTCGTCGCGCAGCCGGGCGGCCCGGCGGCCCAGCTCCTCCGCCTCGGCGCGCTGGTCACCCGTCAGATAGGCGTACTCGGGGACGGCCTCGACCCGCAGGTGCACCGGATCGGCGAAGCGGCGGGAGGAGGGGCGGTAGGGGGACGGGTCGGTGGGGGCGGCGGGGGCGGCGGACAGCGCCTGGTGCAGCGGGTTGATCTGGACGAAGCCCGCGCCGAGGCCGGCGCCCGCCCACCGGGCCAGCTCGGCGAGGTCGCCGAGGTCACCCATGCCCCAGGAACGGTCGGACAGGACGGAGTACAGCTGGGCGAGGAAGCCCCAGCTGTAGCCGGGCAGCGGGGGCAGCTTCTCCGGTGCGACGATCAGCGCCGCCTGGGCCTTGCCCTCGCCGCACTCCGCCCTGAGCGTGTGCCGCCCCAGCGGCAGGTCCGGCGGCAGCCAGTGCGAGTGGCCGCGCGGCAGCTCCCACACCCCGCCGTCCTCCAGCTCCACGTGCAGCCGCGCGTCGGCCGGCACGTCCAGTGCCGTCCGCCGCCCTTGACGGACCACCACGCAGGGCGGCAGCAACCGGGCCTGCTGCGCGGCCCGGTGACGCTCCAGCGCCTCGCGCGCCTGCTCCGGCGTCCCCGCCGCCACCCCCAGGGCCCCCAGCACCGCGACCAGCGTGCGCGCCCCCACGGTCACACCCCCCGGCCCGGGGTACCGGGTGTCCACCCCGTACGCCTGCGCCAGCGCCACCAGTTCGGGCGGTGGCGGCGGCGCGTCCTGCATCGGCACCCTCAGCCCGTCGGCTCCGTCACGGTCGAGATAAGCGGCCACTCGCGGCTCCTGCGATGTCTCGGCAACGCCTGGTCAGGACGACCACAGTCCTACCCGGGTGACGGCCCGACGACGCTGCGCGACACGACCGCGCGGTCGGATCGGCCTGGCGGCCGGGGGCTGCCGCGACCCCGGACCGAATGCTTGAACCGGGGCAGACCCGGCATAGCGGGCGGCCGCGTTGACACCGGGTTGGGTAGCTGGTGGGGTTGCGGCGATGTGGTCCAGGCCTGGCGAGGAGGCTCCTGTGGAAGCCCGAGTGTCCGTTGTGGCCGGGCGGCGGCTGCGGCAGCGGTTGGAGCGGAGTGCGGCGTTGCGGGAGGTGCTGTACCACCCGGCGGCGCTGGCGGCGCGGCGGGCCACGGCGCGGACGTGCCGTCAACTGGCGCCCAGGACGGCGGACCGGCTGATCGCCGGCCTCAAGGGGACGGAACCGCTGCTGGCGTCGGTGCGGGCGGAGCGGGCCCGGCGGGCGGCGGGGCGGCCGGGGCGGCGGACCCTGCAGATCGCGGCGGGGGTCGCGGCGGCGGCGGTGGTCGGCGGGCTGCTGGCCGGGCCGGTGCCGTCGGCGGCGTACGCGGCGTCGGCGGGGCCGGACGTGGTGAGCAGCGCGCCGCAGACGCCGCTGGGGAGCATGACGAACCCGCAGGTGTTCCCGCGGCCGCAGGAGCAGACGGTGGCCGGCAAGCCGGTCGCGGTGCCGGCCGCGGTGACGCTGGTGCCGGCACCGGACGCGGACCTCGGGGCGTTGGACGCCGTCCGGGAGGTGCTGGAGGTCGCCGGGGCGACGACCGTGACCCCGGAGCCGGACGCCGACGCGCCGGCCGCCGGGTCGCTGGTGGTGTACGTCGGCGGACCGGCCGAGGGCGCCGACGGCCGGACGGACCGGGCGCTGCGCGCGCTGTCCGCCGCGGCCGGCGGCAAGGACGGCGCCGCCCCCTCGACCGCAGGCATGCCGGCCGGCGGGTACGTGCTGTCGGTCGGTCAGCTGCCGGCCCAAGGCGGCGGGACGTACGGCGCGGTGGTGCTGGCGGGCGCGGATGCGGTGGGCACCTTCTACGCCGCGCAGAGCCTGCGCCAGCTGCTCGCCGCCGTCCCGGCCGGGCAGGGGCAGGCGCCGGGCGTCGCCGGGCTGGGCCTGCCCGGGATCACGCTGCGGGACTGGCCGAGCGGCGCGCCGGTGCGCGGCACCGCGGAGGCGTTCTACGGCAGCCCGTGGACGGCGCAGCAGCGGCTCGACCAGGTGGACTTCCTCGGCCGCTCCAAGCAGAACTTCTACCTCTACGCCCCCGGTGACGACCCGTTCCGGCTCTCCCGTTGGCGCGACGCCTACCCCGCCGCCCAGGCCGACGAGCTGCGCGAACTGGGCGGCCTGGCCCGGCGCGACCACGTCACGCTCGGCTACGCGATCGACCCGGGGCAGTCGCTCTGCTTCAGCTCCGGCAAGGACGTGGACGCGCTGGTGGCCAAGCTGGACGGGCTGCGCAAGCTCGGCTTCACCGCCTTCCAGCTCCAGTTCCTGGACGTCAGCTACGACGAGTGGCACTGCGGCGACGACCGCGACACGTACGGCACCGGCCCGGCCGCGGCCGCCAAGGCGCAGGCCGCGCTGGTGACCAAGGTGCGGGACCGGCTGATCGCGCGCAACCCGGGCCTGGCGCCGCTGTCCGTCGTGCCCACCGAATACCACAAGCAGGGCGTCACGCCGTACCGCAAGGCGCTGGCCGCGGCGCTGCCGGACGGCGTGCAGGTGGCCTGGAGCGGGGGCGGGGTGATCCCGGAGAAGATCACCGGCGCCCAGGCCGCCGAGACCGGCGACCTGTACGGCCACCCGCTGGTCACCATGGACAACTACCCGGTCAACGACGCCAGCCCGGACCGGCTCTTCCTCGGCGCCTACACCGGGCGCGAACCGGAGGTGGCCACCCGCTCGGCGGTGATGCTCACCGGTGCCATGCAGCAGCCGGTGGCCTCCCGGATCGCCCTCGCCACGGCCGGCGACTTCGCCTGGAACCCGGCCGGCTACCGGCCGGAGGACTCCTGGCAGGCCGCGGTGCGCTCGCTCGCCGGCCCGACCGGCGCCGGCAGCACGCCTGCCGGCACCGCCCTGTCCGCAGTCACCGCGCTGGCCGGCAACAGCTCCTCCTCGCCGCTGTCCAAGCAGGAGTCCGGCTACCTGACGCCGCTGCTCGACCGGTTCTGGGCCGCCGCCGAGCCCACCTCGGGCACCGCGTCGGACCTCGCCAAGCTGATAGAGGCCGCCGCGCCCCTGCGGGACGCCTTCGCCGCGATGGCCACCGCCCAGCAGACCCTCGCCGGCACCCAGGCCACCGCCCAGCTCGCCGCCGAGGCCGCGCCCTGGCTCGCCCCGCTGCACGACTACGGGCTGGCCGGACAGTCCGCGCTGGACATGCTGCTGGCCCAGCACGGCGGCGACGGCGCGGCCGCCTGGAAGGCCCGGGTGGAGCTCAACCGGCTGCGCGAGCAGCTCGCGCAGAGCCCGGCCACGATCGGCGCGGACGTGCTCGCGCCGTTCCTGGAGCGGGCCGTCCAGGCCGCCGACAACTGGGCCGGGGTGGCCGGCGGCGGGATCACCCCGACCACCACCATGGGCACCGCGCACGACCACCTGCCCGCGCTGATGACCGACGGCGTGGCCGACACGTTCTACTGGAGCTCCGCTCCCCCGCAGCCCGGCGACGCGGTCGGCGTCGACCTCGGCGGCGGGCGCCCGGTCGGCGCCGTCACCGTGCTGATGGGCTCCTGGGGCAACGGGCCGGACGGCCGGAGCGCGGTCGACGACTACCTCCACGACGGCGTGCTGGAGTACAGCACCGGCGAGGGCGGCTGGAAGCAGCTCGCCGTGGTCAAGAACCAGAAGTCGGTCAGCGCCAAGCTGCCGGCCGGCCCGGTGGTGCGGGCCGTGCGGCTGCGGGCCACCGCCGCCCAGAAGACCGCCGTCGCGGTGCGCGAGTTCACCGTCACCGCGCCCGACGACGCCCCCGCCAGCGTCACCGGCGGACCCGCCGCGCTGCCCGGCTCCTCGGCGTCCGCGGTGCTGGACGGCAACCCGGACACCGCGTACCGGGCCGCCAAGCCGCCCACCGCGCAGGACGAGCCGCTCACCGTCGAGCTGGGCGCCGCCCGCCCGCTCGACCGGCTCACCGTGCTCACCGACCCGGGCGTGCACGCCACCGCCACCGTCTCGGTGCGCCGCTCGGACGGCGGCTGGACGGACATCGGCACCGTGCAGCCCGGCTACAACGAGCTGCCGGCCGGCGGGCAGGCCGCCGACGCGTTCCGGCTGACCTGGAAGCCGGGCGGCGACCCGCCGGTGGTCAACCAGGTGATCCCCTGGTACGCGGACGTCCCGGCGGCCCGGCTCAGCCTGTCCGACCCGACCCTGGACGTGGTGACCGGCGCCGCCGCGCCCGCCCAGACCCGGGCCACCGTCGAGGCCGGCCGCCCCGAAGGGACCACCGGCGAGCTGCGCACCGAGGTGCCGCCCGCGGCCAAGGGCCTGACCGTGACCCCGGCGGCCGGGGTGACCGTGCCGCGCGGCGGCCGCATCGGCGTGCCGCTGCTGGTCAGCGCCGATCCCGGGACGCCGTTCGGGACGTACCAGGTGCCGGTGCAGTTCGTGGCCGGCGCCACCACCGTGAAGCAGGTACTCCAGGTGCACGTGGTGCCGCCGACCAGCGGTCCGGACCTGGCGCTCCACGCGAAGGCCACCTCCTCGGGCGACGAGACGCCGAACTTCCCCGCCTCGGCGGTCACCGACGGTGACCCGAAGACCCGCTGGTCCTCCCCCGCCAAGGACGACGCCTGGGTGCAGCTGGAACTGCCGCAGACGACCCACCTGGGCGCTGCGGTGCTGCACTGGCAGGCCGCGTACGCCGCCGCCTACCGGCTCCAGGTCTCGGCGGACGGCACCACCTGGACCGACGCGGCGACGGTGGACAACGGCAGGGGCGGCGACGAGACCGTGCGCTTCGACGCGCCGGGCGCCCGGTTCCTCCGGGTGCAGGGCGTGGCCCGGGCCAACAAGTACGGCTACTCGCTGTGGGGCGTCGAGCTGTACGCCGTCACCCCGCCCGCCCCGTCGCAGCCGCCGGCCGTCCCCCCGGCCCAGCCGGACGGCGGCGCCACCACCGCGCCCACCACCGCGCCCACGGCCCCGACCACGGCCCCGACCGCTCCGAGCGCCCCGGCCACGCCCCCGGCGGGCGGGACTCCGGGCGGTACGACAGGCGGCACGACAGGCGGCACGACGGGCGGGACAGCGCCGCCGAAGAAGTAGTCGCCGCGCTCCCCACCGGACAACGCGGCGGGGGGGGGGGGGGCGGGCCGGGGGGGGGGGGGGGCCGCGCGGGGGGGGGGGGGGACGTGAGGAGGTTGGGGGGGGC